>NZ_DASRXP010000074.1:0-11013 GCF_035687465.1 Kribbella sp. | reverse complement strand
GGTGTGGGCGGGTAGCGGCGCGGGCATGGCCCCGGTGTTGGTCCGGGTGTGAGCATCACTTCAGCGGTGCAGTCATCTCGCCGAGCTGGTCGAGACTGGCACGCCTACACCGCGACGGTGAAGCAGCAGCACGGCCGAACTCCCTGAGCGACGTCGGTCGGCCTGGCGGCCTTGGTCCTCGCGCGATCACCTCAGCGACAACCACCGCCCGACAACAGACAGCGGCCCAACGGAAACCCTTGGAGGGCCGCTGCGTTGGAAGTGCGGTTAGTTGGGGACGATGGTGACCTGTTCGCCCACCGAGCCGTCAGGGAATGTCACCATCCGACGCGTCGACCCCGGCGGCAGCACGGCAACGGCCCCGTCCGGCGGTGTGACCGGGATCATCACCTGGTTGCCGTCCTCATCGAGCACCGGTCGACCATCCTTGCCGACGAGCGGTGCCAGCGGGCCAGGCAGGTTCGGCTCGGGTGGCTCCTGCGGGTTCGGCTCGGGTGGCCCCTGTCGATCCGATGACACACCAACCACCTCCATCTGGGGCGTTTTGCCGGTGAACCGGTCACCGCCAACAAGCTCACACCGACTGCTAGTGCCGCTGCGGTGCTACGCACGCCGTCCATCCTTTGAGTGTGCAGTCGCGTCGCTGCACCGTCCAGTGTCTGGCTATCCGGGCTCTACTTGGTGATGACGACCACTTGAGAACATGACACTCCGGTCGGACACGGCACCCGCGGCCACGGACGCGCTGAACGACGCACCCTGAAGGTCGCCGCCGTGGCCGCTGGACTGTTGTTCCCGCACGCTGCCCAGGCCGTCCAGATCGTGCGCCGGCGCCGACCAGCCAACGGTAAGAAATGCTGGTCCACCGAGACCGTCTCCGCGATCACCTCCCTCACCCCGGCCCAGGCCGGGCCCCGCCGAACTGGCCGCGATCATCCGCGGACACTGGTCGATCGAGGACCGCCTGCACTGGGTCCGCGACATGCAAAGACCAATCCCAGACCCGCACCCACAACGGCCCCCAAGTGATGGCCAGCCTGCGCAACCCCGCCATCACCATCTTGCGCCTCACCGGCACCACCAACATCGCCGAAGCCCTACGCCACAACGCCCGAAGACCCCACCGGCCCCTCGAAACGATCAAGCAGTGCTAACCCGCCCAACGACTTTGCCGGGGCCCTGGACCTCGGCTGGGGACCAGGCTTGGCGGTTTTGGGGGTTGATTGGGACTGAGATGTGTTCGTGCGTGATCAACCATGTTTCGCCGGAGCGCCGGCAACAAACGCTCGATCGGACCCAGAGTGAGCTTTGCTGGCCGTTCTTGCGCGTTCCGCCGCTCAGGTGAAGCATATGCGCGAAGGCGACGTCCGCACCTGTCGCAATGGTCAGGTCGTGCGTTTCCATGCTGATGGGGCCCGTGTATTCGTTGAACCATCGCTCGAAGTTGCCGCGAACGTCGGCCGATCCCACGTATTGCAGTGGGGGAACGACGTCGTAATAGACGACGTCGGGAGAATAGTGGGACATGAGTTGCTCGAGGTCTTTTTTCTGGCAGGCATCGACTCGGCTGTCCAAGAGTGCCCTGACCTGGGAATCGTTCGACGTCATCGCATCCTCCGCTCAAGAGACCGGCTCGCCTCACCAGTCCGACGACGTAGCCCACCGGGATGTCAGGCCCCGAATTGGGTCTGCGGAATTGCGGAATGGATTGAGTAGCGGGGTGTAGCGGTAGAACTGTCCGCCGTGACCAGATCAAACGATTGCTTCGAGCGGGTCGCCTTTTCGGTGGAACAAGCAGGAAACAAGTGAGGAGATCGTGGCGAATTATCGGCATCGCTGGTGTCGCCGGGATCGGCATAGCAGCATGCTCCTCGGTGGACCACTAATCGATCGAGGAGCAAATACCTGTGGCAAATTCCGGAGTACGCCGGCGCAGTGTGGCGGCGATCCTGCCGCTCGCTCTTGCGGCGACCCTGCTTGGGCTTCCCGGTACCGCGAACGCCCTCTCGCCCGACGTCGTCATCTCCGCCGTGTACGGCGGCGGTGGCAACTCCGGGGCGATCTTCACGAACGACTACATCGAACTGGCCAACCCCACCGACAACGCCATCGACGTGTCGACGTGGAGTGTCCAGTACGCCTCGGCCGCGGGCACGGCATTCCAGATGACCAGGCTGACTGGCAGCATCCCCGCGCACGGTAGGTACCTCGTCCAGGAGGCGGCGGGCGCGAACGGCACCACCGTCCTGCCCGCGCCCGACGCCACCGGGACGATCCCGATGTCGGCTACCTCAGGCGTCGTCGCGCTCGTCACGAACCAGACCCCGCTGCTCGGCTGCGGCACTACCTGCGCAACTGCCCCGGGCGTCAAGGACCTGGTCGGCTACGGCGCGACGGCGAACGTCGAGACGTCCGCCGCACCCGCGCTCACCAACACCACGGCCGACGCCCGCTCCGGAGCGCTTGCCGATACTGACAACAACGCTGCCGACTTCATCTCCGGGGTGCCGAAGGCAACGAACTCGGCCGGTACTACGGTCGACGCCGGCGACCCAGGTGGTCCCGTCGACCCGACCCCCGGAACCGTTCGCATCCACGACATCCAGGGCTCCGGCCGGGTCTCCCCGATCGTCGGACAGAACGTCACCAACGTTCCTGGCATCGTCACGGCCACCAGGGTGACCGGCAATGTGCGCGGCTTCTGGTTCCAGGACCCCACGGTCGACGCCGACGGCCTGACCAGTGAGGGCATCTTCGTCTTCATGGGTTCGACCTCACCGACGGTCGTCGCCGGCGATTCCGTCCTCGTCTCCGGTCGCGTCACCGAATTCCGGCCGGCTACCGGTGCGCAGACGCTCACCGAACTCGGTGGCACCATCAACACCATCAGGCTCAGTGGTGGCAACGCCTTGCCGGCCGCGATCCCGATCGTCTCTCCGGACGCCTACACCAAGAGCGGCAGCCTTGAAGCCCAGCCGCTGGAGCCGTCCAGCTACGTTCTGGACTGGCTGGAGGTCCATGAGGGCATGCGGATCACCGTCGGACAGGACACCCGCCTGGTCAGCCCGGTCAACACCGAGTTCGACGAACTGTGGGTGACGCTCAAGCCGGGCCAGAACCCGACCCCGCGCGGCGGCACCATCTACAAGTCGTACGACGACCAGAACAGCGGCCGCCTCATGATCCTCGCGCTGAACGGTGCGCCGGCCGCGAACGTCGGCTCCACTCTGGCCGCCGGCACGACAGGACCGCTCGACTACCAGTCGTTCGGCGGCTACGTCCTGCAGGCGACCGAGCTCGGCGCGATCACCCAGAGCGGGCTCAAGCGCCAGAAGGTGCTCCCGCCGAAGAAGGCAGGCGACCTGTCCGTCGCGACGTACAACGTCGAGAACCTCGCCGCCACCAACCCGCAGTCCAAGTTCGACAAGCTCGCCGAAGCAGTCGTCACCAACCTCGGCTCGCCCGACATCCTTGCCCTGGAAGAGATCCAGGACAACAACGGCGCGACCGACAACGGCGTCGTCGCGGCCGACCAGACGGTGGCGAGGTTCGTCGCGGCGATCCAGGCGGCGGGCGGTCCTGCCTACGCCTCGCGCTCGATCGACCCGAAGAACGACACCGACGGCGGCGAGCCGGGCGGCAACATCCGCCAGGTCTTCCTCTTCAACCCGCTCCGTACGACGTTCGTCGACCGCCCGGGTGGTGACGCCGAAACGGCCGTCTCGGTGGTTCGCGCACGCCCGACCAGCAACCAGGTCGCGCTGTCGGTCTCGCCCGGTCGGATCGACCCCACCAGCGACGCCTGGCCGTCCAGCCGCAAGCCGCTCGTGGGTGAGTTCCTGTACGACGGCAACAAGCAACTGTTCGTCGTTGCCAACCACTTCAACTCCAAGGGTGGCGATTCCCCACTGTCGGCAGCCGTCCAGCCGCCGGTTCGCAGTACCGAGGTGCAGCGCCTCAAGCAGGCCACCGAGGTTCGCGACTTCGTGCAGGATCTGTCCACCAAGAGCGCCGGCCGCGCCCGCGTCGTCGTACTGGGAGACCTCAACGACTACCAGTTCAGTCCGACCATCCAGAGCGTCACCAACAACGGCGCCCTGCTCAAGCCGCTGATCGAGACCCTGCCCGTCGACCAGCGCTACAGCTACATCTTCGACGGCAACTCCCAGGTACTCGACCACATCCTGATCAGCCCCGCGATCCAGGGCTACTCGTACGGCGTTGTCCACATCAACTCCGAGTTCTCCGACCAGGCCAGCGATCACGATCCCCAGATCGTCCGGATCCTCACGGGATGCGACAGCAGCCCGTTGCCGGCCCGCTGCCTCCCGGGCAGTCCCGTAGTCGACCAGTAATTCCCTGGACAGGAGCGCTCGTTCTCTCACGGGGGCGGGCGCTCCTTGCTTTGGCTTCGTTGACCGAGCTGTCGGAGTTCGGCTACCGTCGGGTTCAACGTGGCAGGGGCTGCGTCGAGACTCGCCGGAAGGCTGGAAGCCACCCCGATTCATTTCCAGTGGTCAGAGTGGAGTTCGCGCTCCCTTGTGGCCCGTGCGAGTCCGGGCGCGAGAGGAACGCGCGATGAGATTTCTGCCTGACAAGCCAAGCCTGGGTTTCCTGCGCAAAGAGGCCAAGGACCTACTGGCCGCACTCCGCGAATCAAGCCCGCAGGCGTCGCTTGCCGATGCCCAGCGGGCCTTGGCGGCGGAGTACGGGATGCGCGACTGGACCGAGCTGAAGTCGGAAGCCGAGCGGCGGGCGGCAGAGCTGCCGGTCGCACCAGATGGGCTCGCCGATTCACTGGCCAAAGCCTTCGGCCTCGGTGATGTCACTGCCGCAGCCACGCCCGTCACGTTCACTCCGATGGGTCGCTGCTGGTCGATCACGACCGACCGCGGTCGCTGGCTCGCTGTCACGGTCTATCCCTGGATCACCGATGCCCAGGCCGAGGTCGGTGCCCGACTCCGCGACGCGGCGGTTGCCGCCGGTGTTGTCGCCCCGACTCCCGTCCGCAGTCCCGACGGCCGACTGATCGAAACCGTGCAGGAACAGAACTGGCGGGTTCATGAGTGGATCGAGGTCGGGCCGACGCCGGTGACGCCGACGCCGGTAGCGGTGGCGCGGCAGATCGGCGCGACGTACGGGGTGTTGCACTCGTTGGCGATTCCGAGTGAAGCGCCGCTCGGCTGGTACCTGACTTGCCGCAAGCCCGCGGCCGACTGGGATCGCCTTCTCGATCGGGCTCGTGCCGCCGGCAAGCCGTGGGCCGAGCAGCTCAACCAGGCCCTGCCGATCCTCGCTGAACTGCGAACGATCGAACTCGATGCCGACGGCAACTTCATTCTCTGTAACAGCAACCTGATCCCCGAGCATGTCCGCATCGGACACAACGAGGAGCTGGTCGTGACCGAATGGGATTTCGCCGGATCGATGACCCCGGAGCTCGAGCTCGGCTCGGCACTGGGCCAGTGGGTACTCCGGCCAACGCTCAATCGCAAAGCGCTGCTGGCGTTCCGCGAAGGCTATGAAGAAGCTGCCGGCCACTGGCCCAAGCTCGAGCTGGCGTCCTTCGCTGTCGCGGTCTCCGCCTGGCTCAACTGGATGTACAACACGATCTGTGAAGCCATCGACCCGACCAACGCCGACCAGGCCGACGTTGCCGAGCGCGGCACCCTCGATCTCCTCAACCACCCCATGAGCTGCGCCTCGCTCCAAGAACTCCTTGCAGCACTCGACACCTAGACCGGCCGAACGACCGGGTCAAGTGCGAGCGGATCGGGGCACAGGTCCTTGAACTGTTCGTAGAGCTCCTCGGTCACGATGTCCAGAGCGACGGTGAGTCGTCCGTTCTGGGTGTCGATCGCCACTCCACCGATCGAACCGTCGCGAACGAAATCACCCAGGCGCCGGACGATTCGGTCAACTTCGGCCTCGCTCAGCACCTTCGGTCCCTCCGGAGGTGCTGAGCACGGTACGACGTTGCCTGTCGCAACTGTTTCCTGCTTGGGTGCGGCCTGCTCGGTGACGTCGATCGCTCGACCATGCCAGGTGCCCCGCAAGGTCGCCCAGCCGCTCCGCGTCCCTCGGACTGTCTCCGGCGAGCTCAGCCGATCAAGGTCGACCCCGGTCACCACCACCGCGAGCGTCGCAGGGCACGCCGGCACCGGTGTGACCATCGGCTTGGGCGTCTCGCCAGGCAGCACAGGCGGCACCTGGAGATCCGATGTCGTCGCGCGTGGAGGGCAGAAAACCACGGCCTGCGCCGGCGCCGCAATCACCTGTCCCGTCACCTCGACGCGATCGCCATCCCGGACGACCAGGTCGGCGGCAGTCAGCGTCGGCCTCCACGGCTCCCCGATCGGTGGAGTCGAAGTCACCTCACCACACCCCGCAACAACTGCCCCGATCACAACACTCACGGCAAGGACCCGCGCTCGACCTCGATGCATGAGGTTCACCCCCACCCCTAGAGACGCCAAGCGCCGCACCAGCGTTGCACCCGGGCGACACGCCGTGGTTGTAATCTTGACTGGTTCCAGAAAACGAGTAAGACTGCGGGCGTGCCGTCGAGCTTGGAGTTGCAGCAGTTGCTGCGCGGGGCCGCCATGCGGGTTACGCGTCCGCGGGTGGCGGTGCTGACCGCAGTGCATGCTTATCCGCACGCCGACACGGACACGATCATCAGTGCCGTTCGGACGGAACTTCCTGACGTGTCCCACCAGGCCGTGTACGACTGCCTGCACGCCCTCACCGCCGCGAAGCTCGTACGGCGCATCCAGCCGTCCGGATCCGTGGCTCGCTACGAGTCGCGGGTCGGAGACAACCATCACCACGTGATTTGCCGGTCGTGCAGCGTGATCGCTGATGTCGACTGTGCTGTCGGACATGCCCCGTGCCTGACCGCGTCCGACGAGAACGGCTTCGTGATCGACGAGGCCGAGGTCATCTACTGGGGCCTCTGTGCCGACTGTTCCACCGCATGAACAACCTGACTTTCCCCGAAGAGCGTCCAGTCCCGGAAGGAAACCCAGATGTCTGAGCAGGAGCACCAGCCACTCCCCGGAGAGTCAACCCCGGAGAGTCAAGGAGAGGGCGGGAAGGGCCAGGGTGGCTGCCCCGTTCCGCACGGTCGCGCGGCGCACCCGACGTACGGCGGTGGGAACCGGGGCTGGTGGCCGAACCAGCTCAACCTGAAGATCCTCGCCAAGAACCCCGCGGTCCGGAACCCCCTCGGTGAGGAGTTCGACTACGCCGCGGAGTTCAAGACCCTCGACCTGCCCGCCGTGAAGCAGGACATCGCCGAGGTGCTGACGACGTCGCAGGACTGGTGGCCGGCGGACTTCGGTCACTACGGCCCGTTCATGATCCGGATGGCGTGGCACAGCGCGGGTACGTACCGCATCAGCGACGGTCGTGGTGGCGCCGGGGCCGGCCAGCAGCGGTTCGCGCCGCTGAACAGCTGGCCGGACAACGCGAACCTCGACAAGGCCCGCCGGCTGCTGTGGCCGGTCAAGAAGAAGTACGGCCAGAAGCTCTCCTGGGCCGACTTGTTCATCCTCACCGGCAACGTCGCGCTGGAGTCGATGGGCTTCAAGACCTTCGGTTTCGCCGGCGGTCGCCCGGACGTCTGGGAGCCGGATGAGGACGTCTACTGGGGCCCCGAGACCACCTGGCTCGAAGACGAGCGCTACACCGGTGACCGGGAGCTGGAGCAGCCGCTGGGCGCAGTACAGATGGGTCTCATCTACGTGAACCCGGAAGGCCCGAACGGCAACCCGGACCCGCTCGCTTCGGCGCGCGACATCCGCGAGACGTTCGGCCGGATGGCGATGAACGATGAGGAGACCGTCGCGCTGATCGCCGGTGGTCACACCTTCGGCAAGACCCACGGTGCGGCCGACCCGGAGCAGTACGTCGGTGCGGAGCCCGAGGGTGCGCCGCTCGAGGAGCAGGGCCTCGGCTGGAAGAACACCTACGGCAGCGGCAAGGGCCGGGATGCGATCACCAGCGGCATCGAGGTGACCTGGACGGCCACGCCGACGACGTGGAGCAACAGCTTCTTCGAGAACCTGTTCGGCCACGAGTGGGAGCTGACCAAGAGCCCGGCCGGTGCCAACCAGTGGCAGCCGAAGGACGGCGCCGGCGCCAACACTGTGCCGGACCCCGAGGACGGCTCGCTGACCCGCCCGCCGACGATGCTGACGACGGACCTCGCGCTGCGGTTCGACCCGATCTACGAGCCGATCTCGCGGCGCTTCCTGGAGAACCCGGCCGAGTTCGCGGACGCCTTCGCCCGCGCCTGGTTCAAGTTGACCCACCGCGACATGGGTCCGATCGTTCGCTACCTCGGCCCGGAGGTTCCGACCGAGACGCTGATCTGGCAGGACCCGCTGCCCGCGGCGACAGGCGAGGTCATCGGGGACGCCGAGATCGACGCCCTCAAGGCTCAGCTCCTCGCCTCGGGGCTGTCCGTCTCCCAGCTGGTCTCCACCGCCTGGGCGTCGGCATCGTCGTTCCGCGGCAGCGACAAGCGGGGTGGCGCCAACGGCGCCCGCATCCGCCTCGAGCCGCAGAACGGCTGGGAGGTCAACAACCCCGACGAGCTGGCGACAGTACTGCGTACGCTCGAAGGCATCCAGGCGACCTTCAATGCCGGGGGCAAGCAAGTATCCCTCGCCGACCTGATCGTGCTCGGAGGGACCGCCGCAGTCGAGGCGGCCGCCAAGAAGGCCGGGTACGACGTCGAGGTCGCCTTCACCCCGGGGCGCGTGGACGCGTCGCAGGAGCAGACGGACAGCGATTCGTTCGCCGCGCTCGAGCCGGCCGCTGACGGGTTCCGCAACTACCTCGGGAAGGGCAACCGGCTGCCGGCCGAGTATCTCCTTCTGGACAAGGCGAATCTGCTGACCCTGACCGCGCCCGAGCTGACCGTCCTGATCGGTGGTCTGCGGGTACTGGGTGCGAACCACGGGCAATCGTCGGCCGGCGTACTGACCGAGACTCCCGGTTCGCTGACGAACGACTTCTTCGCGAACCTGCTGGACCTCGGCACCGACTGGAAGCCGACCTCCAGCGACGCGGAGACCTTCGAGGCCCGCGACGCCGCCGGTGAGGTCAAGTGGACCGGCAGCCGGGTCGACCTGGTCTTCGGCTCGAACTCCGAGCTCCGCGCCCTCGCCGAGGTCTACGCGAGCGACGACGCCAAGGAGAAGTTCGTCAACGACTTCGCCGCGGCATGGACCAAGGTCATGGAGCTCGACCGCTTCGACCTCGTCTGATCTCATCGTCCAGGTCGGCCCACCCGGGCCGACCTGGGCGAGCCCGTACTACGCCCCGCGCAGCCGCGTGACTAGGCCACTTCGTAGGCGGTGCGTAGTTTGGCGGCGAGCTCGTGGTCGCGGCGCCAGTCTGGCCCGGTTGGTGCCAGGATTATGCGCTCGGTGCCGGCTTTTTCGTACTTAGCCAATTGCTCCACGGCTCGCTGCGGATTGGGGTCCAATTGGGGCGCGACGAGCGTCGCCCTGATCGCCGGGCGCCCGAGCTCGGCGGCGAGGCGGTTGATCTCCTCGAGGCTTGTGGTGATCTCCTCGGGCCGCATCCCGATCGTCGCCCACCCGTCGCCGTACCGGGCCGCGCGGCGGATAGCGGCGCGACCGGAACTCCCATTCCCCCGGCCCGTACTACGCTCCGCTGCCACTACCGGAGCGGCAGTCCTCAGCCCGCGGTCTTGGGTTTGATGAGCGGTGCGTCCCGCGTGAGTTCCCGGAATCCGACGCTGTAGTACAGCCCGCGCGCCTTGGGATGCCCCGGCGCACCCAGGCAGGCGACCGTCATGTGCGTGGCCCCGGCTGCCCGCGCCTGCCGCATCCCGTGCAGAAGCATCGCCCGGCCCAGGCCCAGCCGGCGGTAGTCCGGATGCGTCCCGACTGGCTCGAATTCGGCGGTCTTGTTCGCTTCGTCGAGCCACATGATCGTCGAGGCTGCCTTCGTTCCGTCCGGCGCCTCCACCAGGATGTGCAGGTCGCCGCGATACGCCGCCGTCTGCCGGACACCCTGATAGCCCTCTGCCGTGTAGGTCGAGGGTGCCCAGGCGTCCAAATGGGCCTTGACTGCAGCCTCTGGCCCGGCCTCGTCGGCGGTGCGGAACCGGAATCCGTCGGGCAGTACCGGCTGCTCCACGTCGATGAGATCCCGCTCGTTGAGCTGGGTCCAGGACCCGGTGTCGCCGAGCGAGGCCAGGTCGGTCTGGTAACCGTGCGCCGCCCATCGCGACAGGCCGAACTGATCGGCGGCGCTCGGCATCACCGTGCGCTCGAGGTCCGCCGCCGTTGCGTCGTACCAGTCGATCACCTCGTCAACCAGCCCGGCGTGGTCGGGATGGACCTGATACGCCAGATAGGCGCCGGTGACGTCCTTCACCGATCCGTCGCTCCGCCTCACCTGGTGCGGAAGATACGCCCAGCTCCACGCCACCAGCTCCCCGCCAGAAAACCACAGCCGACGCGGCCAGCTTGCGCCGTCGCTGGCGTGCCCCTTGCCCCAGATCCAGGCCAGCTCGCCGTACGACGCGTCGGCGCTGATGAGGTCCGGGCGGATGGCGGTGACCCGCTGCGCCAGGCCCTGCATGAGCTGCACGTCCGCGGCGGTCACCAGCTCGAAGTTCGCCATGGTGCGCCACTGTGTCAGGACTCCGCAAAGCCGTCGAACCGTTTTCCGCGGCGGCAGACGTCGTCACGACCGGCAGGGTGAACGTTGCCTGCTACGGCTCTAGCTGTCGGACGACTTGTCTGCCGATAGTGCGGCGATCTGGGCGCGGGCTGCCGTGACCAGTTCCTCGTTCGTGTTGGCGTGACCGGCGAGGCCCCAGCCGCCTTCGGGGGCCTCGGTGAGCAGGACCCAGGTGCGGTCGGTCAAGGCCGTGTCGCCGGCTGCCTTGGTGACGATCTCGGTGAACTGGCTGACGACCGCGAGTTGTTTGTCGCGGTCCAGCGCGCCGCTGTTGGTCAGTACCTGCAC
>NZ_DASRXP010000073.1:0-5168 GCF_035687465.1 Kribbella sp. | reverse complement strand
ACGTCATACCTCGACCGGCCGGTCGAGGACTGGATCTCCTCCCGAGCCATCCTCGAGGCGTACTTCGACTCCGCCGGCGCCCGCGTGCACGAGGCGGAGGACGGCGCCGGGACGGCCGACGGCCGGGAGGTCGGCGGCCAGGTGATCGGAGTCAAGGAGGTTGCTGAGCTGGCTCGGGGTGGTTCGACTGAGGCGAAGCAGGCTTTGGTTAACGCCTTCGCTGCGCTGGCTGATGCGCTCGCGCCGTGGTTGGAGCGGTTCGGGGCGACGCGGGTCGTCCTGGGTGGGTCGATCTCGGGGGCGTTCGATGTGGTCCAGGAAGTATTCGACTTCGACGTCACAGTCACTGCGGATACCGAACATTCCGCCCTGATCGGCGCAGCTGCCCGCTTCGTCGCGGAGAACTGACGGTGCAGGTGGTTACGGTGGCCGTATGGCTTCCCGGAAACCCGCTCCCCGCATCGCCCCGCCGCGGCTCCGCGCGCATCTCGACTCCGGGGCGCCGACGCCCGAGGAGATCGACGACGAGGAGCGGCTGACCGATCTCGCGCTGGACGACGTCGACCTGAGCGACCTGATGGCGGAACACGTCGAGATCAGCGGCTGCCGGTTGACGCGCTGCAACCTCGGTGGGTCCGAACTGGAGAAGGCGATCCTGGTCGACGTCGTGCTGGACCACTGCGATCTCGCCAACGCCCGCTGGTCGGACGCCGCCGCGACCCGGCTCGCCGTGTCGTCCTCGCGCCTCACCGGGTTCGCGGGCCCAGGGATGAGCTTCCAGCATGCGACGTTCCAGGATTCGGTGCTGGACTTCGGCTCGTTCCGGTTCACGAAGTTTGTCAAGGCCGAGTTCACCGAGTGCCGGTTGCAGAACGCGGACTTCGTCTCGGCGGACCTGACCGGCACCATCTTCCGGCGCTGCGATCTGACCGCCGTCGAGTTCTCCCAGGTGAAGGCAAGCGGTGCGATCTTCGTGGACTGCACCTGGGAGGGTACTCGCGGCATCGGCAGCCTCGGCGGCGCGACCATCGCCAACTCCTCGCCGATCGACACCCTCGCCGTGACACTCGCGATGGCCTCAGCGCTGGACATCACCCTGGGCGATCCAGCCGAGCTGTGACCTACTTGCTCCGGAGGCCCACTCCATCGAGTACCAGAGAGACGGCTCCGCTGAAGGCTTCTTCGGCAGCCTGACGCCACGGGTCGGGTCCGGTCTTCGCTTGATGCTGCGCGATCGCCGTGCTCTCCGGGAATCTGTCGGCGAAATCCGGAGCGACTTCTTGGAGGACCTTGGCTCGCTCGGCCCACCAGGCTCTGTCCTGCTCGGAGACAACGCCCATCAGCTTCTGTTTGGCTGCCTCACGCACGATGCCGTACAGCGCGCTCGTCACCGACGGCCGGTGCTCTATCGCCAGCTCGGCCCGGGCCAGAATTCTCAGCAGGGACTCCAGAACGTCCTGCTCGTGCGGGCCGAAGGCGGGGCGGGCTTGCGAGACCTCCAGCAACCACGGGTGCCGTACGTAGAGATCCCGCAACTCCACCGACCACTTCGTCGCCGCCTTCCGCCAGTCCTTGGTTGACGAGGTCTTCAGCTCCGCGTGAGCACGGTCGTACATCAGGGTGATGAGTTCTTCCCGGCCGGGGACGTAGGTGTAGAGCGACATCGCAGTACGGTCGAGGTCGCGGCCGACGGCCCGCATCGTGACGCCCGCGATCCCGTCGCGGTCGGCGATCGCGATCGCCGTGGCGACGATCTCGTCGACGCTGGTCCGCTGGTTCGGGCCGCGCCTGGCCGGCGCCGCCTTGCCCCAGAGCAACTCGAGCGTGCGCTTCGCCTCGCCCTGGCCGGCGTACTCGGTCACTTTTCTCCTTACGACGTAAAGTGTTACTCTCCTGGCTAACACTATACGACGTAAGGAGTACCGTGAGCCTGGATTTCGAGGTGTCCGGCCCGAAGGATGCGCCGACTCTGCTGCTGCCGGTCAATCCGACGGCGCCGGCGGAAGGGCCCGAGACCGAGCAGATGCGAGCGTGGGGTGCCGACCCTGCCCTCGGACACACGCTGGTGAAGGGTTTCAGCGAGCGGTTCCGGGTGATCGCCTTCGACTACGAGGGCCACGTCCAGGCCAACCCTCGACCTGACACCCTCACCGCGGACACGATCGTCACCGACCTCCTCGCCATCGCCGACGCCGCCGGCGCCCAGACCTTCGCGTACTACGGATACAGCTGGCTCGGCATGATCGGGCTCCAACTGGCGATCCGGACCGACCGCCTCGCTGCGCTGGTGATGGGCGGCTTCCCACCCCTCGACGGCCCGTACGCCGCCATGCTCCAGGTCACCGAGGCCACCCACGCCATGGCCGGCGCGCCCACCGAGGGCAAGCAGGTCGAGGTCGGTGACTGGGAGAGCACAGAGGTTGCCCTGAGCAAAGAACAGACCCAGCAGTTCGCCACGCTCTACCGAGCTCTCCAGACCTTCGACGACCACGCTGTGCAGGACCGGATCAGTTGCCCGCGCCTTTGCCTCGTGGGCGGAGCGGACAACATCACCTACGGTCCTCGCTGGAACAACGCCCACGTGGCCATCGCTAGCCCAGTCGCGTCCAACCAGGTCGTCCTCGAGGACCTTGGCTGGACCGTGCGGATCCTCGAAAACCTGGACCACATGCAGGCCATGCAGGCGGCCCAGATTCTCCCCATAGTCGAACCCTGGCTGGCGAGCGCGCTCCTCTGAGGCGCTGTCAGCGGCGTTGGCGGTTGAGTTCGCGGGTTCGTTGGCGTTCCTGGAGGGCGGCGTACCACTGCTCGCCGCGCGGACCGCAACTCGTGCCGATGTGCCGGCTGAGGTCGCCGGTCTGCTGGTTGTAGCGGTCCAGCGCGGCTCCGCTGAGCGTGATCTCCTTCTGCAGCTTGCTCACCACGCCACCCAACTGGTCTGCGGAAGCCTGCGTGGTGGTCACGACCGCCGCCGACCGCCGGCCCTCGCCACGTAGCTGCCCGATCCGCCATTGCAGCATGGCGACACCACGGGCGAGTTCCGTGCGGGAGTCGGTCGCCTGCTTCTTGTGGTCGTACCAGCTGTCCGCCAGCAAGCGCGACTCGTTGTGCCGCTGGACGAGCGGCTGGAATCCCACCTCACCACCGCGCGCTTCGAGGCTCAGCAGCTCGAGCTCCTCGGCCTTCCGCTCGATCAGCCGTCTGTCGTCGACCAGTCGTTCGACGGCCACCGTCGCCCGGGCTGCGACCACCTCGACCTTCCGTACCTCCTTGCGGACGACCTCGGTCTGCTTCGAACTCCGGCCGCCCACCAGAGCGACGTACAGGTAAGCGAGAGCAACTGGGGCGACGAAGATGACCGCGAACCAGGCGCGCACGTCAGCGTCCTTCCAGTGCACGCCAGGCCGTGATCGCCGCTTGGGCGTCGCTGACCTGCAGGGAATCGCTCAGGAGGATCAACGACGTGTCGGCGGGGCTGCGATAGAGCTGCTCGGCCAGCAGACCAACCGTGCCGTGAACGATCTCGAAATGCAGAGCGGAGGTACCGGGCCGGCCGGCCGTGTCGACCATCTTCCTGAACCCCCGGCGCAGTTCTACCAAAGAGATCTTGAGGGTTGCGCTCTCGCGATAACGCTCCTCGAACAGCCTGATGATCACTGCCTGCCTGGTACGTACCACGTCAGTCGCCGACTCGCGCCCCTTGCGGTACCGCCGTTCTTCCAGCCGGTACTGCTGGGTCTGCAGCCGGAACCGGCGGATCTCGGCGACGCAGCCGCCAAGGGCCGCGATGATCGGCCCGGCCGCGCCGAGCGGGTTGAAGATGGTCGCCACGTGCATGGCCTCGTCGGACAGCGTCGCCTGGCCGTTCCGGACATGGATGATCTCGTTGGACATTCGCTTTGGCCCCCATCGGTTGCCGCCCCAGCGCGGGGGTTCGTCACCCGCTGCGACCAGGCTGACAGCACGGCGACCTCGCCACCATTACCCGCGGAAGGAGGTGCGGCCCCTGCCAGGGTCACCCTCGGTATGAGACCTACCGAGTGAGGAGTTTGCGGACGTCGTCGGCGACCTGGTTGCGACTGTCCATCTCGTACTTGCGCAGGATCGTGCTGAGGTGGGACTTCACGGTGTTGAGGCTGATGCCGAGCTCGGTGGCGAGGCGGTCGTTGTCGTGGCCCTCGACAAGCAAGACGGCCACTGCCTGCTGGGCCGGAGTCAGTTCGGCAAAGCGCCGCTCGGGGCCCTCATCGGCGTCCATCATCATCTCGATGAGTTCGGACTGGGTCTGCTCGGCGGTGCGGATCAGCTTGGTGAGGTGGTCCTTGACCGCCTGGGGAGCTTCCCCGGCTTCGGCGAGCGCGTCGTCCGCGATGGTGCGGAGCGAGGCGATCCGGTAGGACAGATACTCCAACACGGCTTCAGAGGTGAGCAGGTTCGGACTGTCCTCGCCCGCAGGCAGCAGCCGTAACGCGTCCCGGTCCTCAAGTTCGCGGGTGAGCACTCTGGCGATCATTCCCGCCAGCCACTCGAACGCCCGTACTGCGTTGTCGTCGTAGCTGTCGGGTTCGTAGCTGTGCATGGAGATCATGCCGAACAACTGCTCGGAACCGTCCTCTGCCGGGCGAAACATCGGCACGGTGACAGCGTCGGCTGACTGCCTGCTGAGATCACCGCAGGCGATCCCGGCCTGCAGCACAGCACCGTTGTCGTAGGCGAATCGGTAGGTCTGCCTGTGTTTCAGTAGCCAGGCTGTCTGGCCGTTCGGGCCATACGTGTGGGTGGCGGGATCGTCGTACTTGCCGCTGTCGTAGCCATAGGGATAGCGCACCCTGTTCGAGCCCTGAAGGAAGCCGACATAGAAGGTGTCGACCTTGGTGAGCTTGCCGGCCACCGCACGGACGTAGTCGTAGAGGCCGTAGTGATCGGTACGGTAAAGGGCCTCGATCTTGTGGTAGGCCTCGCGAAGGATGATCGCCGTCTCGGCATCGACGCGCAGGGATGACCCCGGCGCGGAGAGTTTCCCGGTCTGCACGTGGTCCACCTCCCACCCGGAAACAGCACTATGCCCCGGTTACACCCCGTTGCCAAGGGCCTGTCCGGCGATCAGCCTGCAGCCGATTACTCGCTGATTGGCATCGCGGTCGGGAGGCCCCAAGTGTCTGGGGAGT
>NZ_DASRXP010000072.1:0-8582 GCF_035687465.1 Kribbella sp. | reverse complement strand
CAGCCAACCATGCAGTGAACAGCCTCCGGAGGATCCCATCGTGCCCGCTCAACCCCTCAACCTGACCGAGCGAGCCGTCCTGCTCGCACTCCTGGCGGAGGCACGCCCACTCACCAACGCGGAGCTCCGTACCTCCGCCGGGGTGAAGCTCGACGGCGCCAGCCGGATCAAGCTGAACGACCTCAAACTGGTGACCACCGAGAAGGTTGGCCGGGCTTTCGTCCATAAACTCACCGATGACGGCGCGGCCTGGTGTCAGGAGGAACTCGGCGCCGAACGTCCGGACCGCGCGGGACCCGGAGGTGGAGCACTGTACGCGCTACTGAACGGCTTGCAGCGCTATCTTCAGCGCACCGGACAGCAACTGTCCGACCTCTTCCGGCCGACCGAACCCGAACTGGATCTAGAGGCCCGGATCCGCGTGGCCTATTCGAGTCTCAGCGCCAAGTCTGGGTCGACCTGGGTCGGTCTGGTGGCACTCCGCGCGGAGTTGCCGGATGACGCGCGAGGTGACGTCGATGCCGCGCTCCAGGAGTTGTCCCGGCAACCCGGCGTCCACGTCCAGGCCGAAGCGAACCAGCAAGCACTCACTGAAGCGGATCGCGAGGCCGCTGTGCGCTTCGGCGGCAGCAGCCGGCATCTGCTGAAGATCGAGAACGGATGAGGAACGAGGAGCGGGCCGCGCTGGCGGCCGTCCAGTTCAACTGGGCGGTCACGCCGGACGCCATCTGGAGTCCGGTCGAGCACCACGTTCCGGGACTCCACGCGAACGTGGTCCGGACCGTGATGGCTTCCGTCGGCGCGGCTCGGCGCAGTACCACCGGCAGCCCGATCGGGATCGCACTCGAGGGTGAGAAGGGGGTCGGCAAGACCCATCTGCTCGGCTGGGTTCGTCAACAGGTACAGGAAAGTGAGGGCTACTTCTTCCTGATCAAGCTCGTCAGTGGAGCCGCATTCTGGTCGAGTGCAGTGCGCGGGGTGATCGACGGCTTCGATGCAGGGCAGGGTGAGCAGCTGTCCGGGTTGCTGCGCCGGCTGGGCGAACAGGCAGGCCTCGATCACGACCTCCGGGCCCGGCTGCTCGGTCAGAGCCCGGTCTCCCGTGGCGATCTCGACGAGTTCGTCGCGGGGGTGAAGCGGATCGATGCCAAGATCGGCACCGACTGCCAGAACACCGCGCGAGCTCTGGTGCTCTATCGCAGCCCGGAGACCTCGGTCCAGGAGATCGGGTACGGGTACTTCGAACTCGACGGTGACGTGGAGGAGGCCGATCGGGATGCGTGGGGATTCCGCCGGGGCGGACGGCTTCCGCAACAGATCCTGGGCGACCTGTCCCGCTTGCTCGCGCTGACCGGACCGAGTGTGATCGCCATCGACCAGATCGACAGCGTGATGGCTCAGGCCGCCACCGGACGGACCGACGCGGGCGAGAACCAGGCCCGGACCCGGCTGGCCAACGAGATCGCGGACGGCCTGATGGAACTTCGCGAATCGACCCACCGCACCCTGTCGGTGGTCGCGTGCATCCCGGCGACGTGGGAGCTGATCCGTACCCAGGCGACCAGCCCTGCGGCCGACCGTTTCCGGACCGTCAACATGCAGAGCCAACTGCCCGATCCCGCCATCGCGGTGGACCTGGTCGCCGGGCGGCTGGCCGGCCTTTACGTGGCCGCCGGGCTGGTTCCGCCGTACCCGACCTGGCCGGTGCTGCGGTCGGCGTTCGAGAACGACGGTGCCCGGGACTTCACCCCGCGGCGGCTCCTCCAGCGGGTCGACGAGCACATTCGCCGGTGCCTCGAGACCGATGAGCTGACCGAACTGGCGAGTCTGGAGGACGCACCGGCGCCGGTTCGTCCCGGCCGGCATACCGCACCGACCGGGCTCAGCCGGCTGGATGCCAAGTTCGCCGATCTTCGCGAGCAGGTCGACATCGATGCTGCGCTGGATTCGAAGACCGAGGACGCACGGATGCCTGCGCTGCTGGCCGCCGCGCTCAGCTCGTACATCGCGGAGCTCGGGGAACTCGGTCGGGAGTTCGAGCTGGATCCACCGCCGGGCCCGAAGCCTGCTCTGCACGCCCGGCTCCGCCGGACGCTCGACGAGACCACCGATGACGAGATGACCTGGGGCTTCCGGGCCATCGCCAGCGACCATGCGAGGGCCGCGCTGACGCGGCTGCGAGCGGCCCGCACTGAGGCTGGGCTGGAAGCCGGCATGGGGAAACGAAAGCTGATCGTCCTGCGGAACACGCGGTGGTCGAGTGGGCCGAAGACGGCTGCGGAGACCACTGAGTTCGAGGCGGCCGGCGGATTGTCGTTGTTGATCACGCGAGACGATCTGAAGACGTTCGCAGCTCTGGAGGCGTTGACCCGCCAGCCTGATCCGGGCTTCCTGCAGTGGCTGATCGCCAGGCGACCCGCGGGCAACTCCGAGCTGTTCCAGCGGGTCTTCGCCGAACTCGACCAGGCGCCCCAACGGCCCAAGGCGGACAGCACAGAAGACGCCGCAGAAGCGTCCGGGAAGCAGGAGTCCGGCTCCGTGGAGCAGGTGGGGCGCAGGGGGCCCGGCTCGGGGGAGCAGATGGGGCAGGAGTCCGGCTCTGGGGTGACAGCTGGGCGGCCGGGGGACGGGGAGCCGGTGGTGCCGATTGGCGCGGGTGAGGCGTACGCGTTCAATGTGCCGCTCCGGCTATTGCGGAAGCATACGGTCGCGTTCGCGGGATCTGGGTCGGGAAAGACCGTGTTGCTGCGCCGGTTGATCGAGGAGTGCGCGCTGCACGGGGTCTCTTCGATCGTCCTGGATCCGAACAACGACCTGGCCCGGCTCGGCGACCCCTGGCCTGAACCACCTCCGTACTGGGGACCGGGCGACGATGCCAAAGCACGCGAGTACATCAACGGCACCGATGTGGTGATCTGGACACCGCGACGGGCGAAGGGACGCCCGCTGTCGTTCAGACCGCTGCCGGACTTCGCGGATGTTCTGGATGACGAGGACGAATTCCGCGACGCGGTCGATGCGGCCGTCGCGGGTCTGCTGCCGAGGGCGCAGCTGACCCCTCGCAAGGTGAAGACGGGGCAGGCCGTTCTGCGTCAAGCGCTGGATCACTTCGCCCGCCGGGGCGGCCACGATCTCAACGCCTTCATCGAACTCCTGGCCGATCTGCCGACCGGGATCAGCACCATTCGTACCGCACATAAGGTGGCGGCCGAGATCGCCGATGCGCTGACTGCGGAGCGAGTGAACGATCCGTTGTTCGGCGGAACCGGTCAGGCGCTCGATCCTGGCGTCCTGCTGACGCCAGCACCGGGGTACCGGGCGCGGGTCTCAGTGATCAGTTTCGTCGGGCTGCCGGCCAACGAGCAGCGGCAGAGCTTCGTCAACCAGTTGCAGATGGCGCTGTTCGCGTGGATCAAACGGAACCCTGCTGGTGATCGACCGTTGGGCGGGCTGCTCGTGATGGACGAGGCGCAGACCTTCGCACCGTCGGGCGCTGCGACGGCGTGTACCGAAAGCACTCTCGCGCTGGCGGCGCAGGCCCGGAAGTACGGTCTCGGGTTGGTCTTCGCCACGCAGGCTCCGAAGGGGTTGCACAACCGGATCCCCGGCAACGCCACCACGCAGTTCTTCGGACGGCTCAACTCGGGAGCGCAGATCAACGCTGCGACCGAACTCGCCAGGGCCATGGGCGGCCGGGTCGACGATATCGGCCGCCTGAGCGCCGGCAACTTCTACGGAGCCAGCGAAGGTCTGCAGTTCGAGAAGCTGCAGATCCCGATGAGCCTCAGCCACCACCCGCCCAGCGCACTCACCACCGAGGAGGTCATCACCCGCGCCGCCCACACCAACCGCCCCCTCCGCTAGCCCCTACGAGATCCGTCGCTCGCGGGGTGATGCTTACGTCCGAAGGACTGTGGGGCAGGCCCCGCGGCTCTTCGGACGTAAGGAAATCTGGCGCTCGGGGTGATGCTTACGTCCGAAAGAGGGTGGGGCAGGACCCACAGTCCTTCGGACGTTAGGGATTTGGAGAGGGCGGTCAGTGGGGGCGGCGGTGGTAGGTGGGGGGTTCGTTGGCGTAGAAGTTTCCTCGGTAGGTGCCGTGGAGGAGTTCGGATTCGTAGGCGGGGAGTTCGGGCATGCCGAGGGCTCGGGCGACGTCTAGTTCGGCGGCGGTGTCGTAGGGGACTCGGACGAACTGGATGGCGAACGGGCCATCGGTGAGGGAGTCGGGGATGCCTTCGAGGATGACGTAGACGGGCGTGGGGTCGCCGAGGCTGTTGCCGACGCTGCCGGTGTTGAAGAGGGTGCGGCCGAGGTCGGCTTCGTAGAAGGGTTCGTGGATGTCCGCATAGCCGACGACCGTGGGGATCGGGCCGTCGCCGGTCGCCTCGGTGTTCGCGAACATGCCGAGGAACTCCTGCTCGTCGTGATCGAAGCGGACCCGCCGATGCACGGTCGTCGCCGACGCGTGGAAGAGCCGGATCCGCCGGCCGCTCAGCACGAAGTCGTGGCTGAACGGGAGGTTGCGGAGCCAGGTCCACTGGTCCTCACGGAGTTCCTTCTTCCACCAGCGCATGCCGTCGCTGTCGTGCTCGCGGTCCGGGTCGGGCAGGAAGTCGTCCCAGTTGCCGAGGATGTTCACCTCGCACACCTCGCGGCAGCGATCCACCACCTGCTGCCCACGCGGACCCTTGCCGACGTAGTCGCCCAGGTTGAAGATCCGGGTGATGCCGCGCGCCTCGATATCCGCGAGGACCGCCTCCAGCGCCGTCAGGTTGCCGTGCACATCGGAGATGAGAGCAATCCGCTGCAGAACCATGGGCCCATCATCCGCTGGCAGGGGGCCGACGGACTCGTGGGGCGTCGCTCACCTGCTGCCCGAAAGGCCGGCGGACTCGTGGGGCGTCGCTCACCTGCTGCCCGAAAGGCCGGCGGGCTCCTGGGGCTGGTCGATCATCTGCTGCCCGAGGGGCCGGCGGGCTCACGGGGCTGGTCGGTGGGGGGCTTCGATCGGCCGCCGGAGGAGCCCCGGCGGCCGCTGCTCCAGCCCCGGCCGCCACCCGAGTTCGATGCACCGCCGGCCGAACCGCCGCCGGCCTCGCCGGCCGAGTGGGCTGCGGCGCCCGCGAGCTCGCCGCCGGCCTTCTTCGCTCCGCTGACAGCCGCCCCGGCGACGCCGATACCGGCACTCGCCGCGACCCCGAGCGCACCGCTGGCGCTACCCCCACCTCCGCCACCACCACCACCACCGCCTCCTCCTCCGCCGCCGCCACCGCCACCGCCGCCACTGGAGCGGCCGAATGCGGAGCGGCCGACGTTCACCGCACCGGTCGCCAGCCCACCCGGGTCCGCGACCCCGGCACCCATGCCTGCGCTTCCACCCGAGACCGCGGCAGTGATCGGAACTGCGAAGCGCAGCAACGCGGGCAGCGCGAACACCGCGAGCAGCATCATCATCAGCCCGGTCATCGCCTGGACGAGGCTGTTGCCCGACGTGTTCGTCATGCCGGCTTGGTTCATCTTCATCGCGGCGGCGTAGATCATCGCCGCCGCCGGTTTGTAAGCGACGAACGCCAGCGCCCAGGCGCAGTACTTCTTGAACCAGGCCTTGCCGACCTCGGTGTTCGTGGCGGCGGCGGCCAGCGGGAACGTGCCGGCCAGCACCACCAGCATCGCCGAACGGATCAGCAACAGCACGACCTGGATCAGCGACGCCATCAGGATCGCGACGCCGAAGAACATCGCCACCATCATCGGGAGTTGCTGGGTCGCGGCCTGGACCCCGCCCTTGATCATCACGCCACCGAGTGCCTGATGGAACTCGGTATCCTTGGGTTTCGCCTGCTGGATCAGGTTCAACGCGAACTTGTCCGACCAGGCGGACAGTAACTGCAGCGTGGCGGTGCCGGCGCCGCAGACCAGCACCATCAACATCGTTGCCTTGAGCAACTCTTGGATCGGGTGCCCGCGCTGCTCCCAGGCCGTTTTGATGCCGGCGACCAGGACCGCGAAGGTGAAGATCGACGCGGCCACGACCATGGAGCGATCGTGCAGGAAGGCGACCGGGCCGCTCGCGACATAGGTGTTGCCGTGCTCGGTGGCGAGCGTCGGGCTGTCGATCTTGATCCAGAAGCTGCCGACCGCGTCCAGCCCTGAGGCGGCCGCCTTGCCGATCTTCTCCGCGAGGGCGTTGAACTGGTCCGTGACGACGGAGCGGAAGCCTTCGCGGATGGCACAGCCGACGTCGAGCTTGGTGCACATCAGACACCGCTCCAGACCACGAAGCCGTCCAGGTCGGCATGCTGGGAGTACGGCGCTCCGACTGATTCCCCGGGCGCGGGTGGGACCAGGCGCCAGTCGCCGGACTGCCAGACGAACGTCAGGGTCGCGCTGACGTACTCCGACTCGACGGGCAGCGCGAGCGTCACCGTCGCGCGATCACGGCTGGCGTCGAGCACCCGGTAACCGGCGAGCTGGGTCGGCTCGCTCACGTCGTCGGGAGTCTCCGCACGCAGTTCGCGGATCAGGGCGTCGCGGTCCGGGCCGGGCAACATCAGCTTGCCGACGGTGTCGATGCCCTTGGCCTGATCCCCCATCGCGGCGATCGCGTTGTACGCCGCATAGACCGCGCCGCTCGGGGAGTGCGCGAAACACCGCCGGAATCCGTCTTGATCCACCTTCCCTGGTCCAAACACAGCCGACCGCGGAACAACCACCCGCCGGCTCACCTCCCACCCATCCACAGAAGGCGCAGAGGCCGGGATCGCCTGATCCCCGTCCGGCAGCCCACATGCACTCGCGCCGGCGTCGCCCGGACCCGCCGAGGCGGGTGCGTCCGGCGCTGCCGGAACGGTGGTGCCGGTCAAGGCGGGGTCGCCGGAGCCTGACGAGCCGGGGCCCGGCGTGCCGGCCGACGTTGGGTCGCCGGTGCCCGATGATCCGGGGCCCGGTGTGCCGGCCGAGTTGGCTTCGCCGGGGGCGGACGAGGCCGTGGTGGAGCCTGGGGCCGGCGAGGACGTAGTACCGGCTGGGGTCGCGTCTGCGGCTGCGTTGGGGGTGGGTGAGGTGAGGCCGGTGATGAGGAGGAGGGCGCCGCAGAGGAGGATGGCGGCGATCACGATGCAGGCGGCGATGAACCCCCGGCCATAGGGTGACTGGTCCTCTTTGTCGCTCATCCTGGTCCCCGCTCTCTGCGCCGGTTTGCGTGTGCACACCCAGGCTGGCAAAGATCGGCCGACCGCCGCGGAAGTTATCCACAGGCCGTTGTCACGCTCGAACAGACCTCATTCGTGTCTCGACCTGTAGCCGAAACGTCACCCCGTGTAGCGAAGTGACCTAGTCAGCTAATAGAGTCCGCGCATGACCATCGCGCCATCGCTTTGCTCGCCCCTAGCGCTCGCCGATGCAGAACCCACTCACGCTCCCGAACCTTGGGATAGCGATGTGATCACCGCGTACGGCCTGCTGCGTGAAGCAGCGGCCGAACTCGATCATCTGATGCGCCATTCCCTGAAGCGCAGTGGTCTGCAAATGGCAATGTTCGAACTGTTGCTGCGGCTTGCCCGCAGCCACGGGGAGAAACAGCGTCTCACCTCACTCGCCCGGGAGTTGACCGTCACCACCGGCGGCATCACCCGGCTGGTCGACCGCGCCGAGAATCTCGGTCTGGTGCGTCGGGAACCCTGTCCCGACGACGCCCGCGGTTCGTTCGCGGTTCTCACGGAGGAGGGCAAGCGGCGGCTGCGCGAAGCGCTGCCCGACCACCTCCTGGAGATCGACAGCCTGTGGATGTCTCAGCTGGCGGACGAGCGCGAGCTCGTTCTCGGCAGGCTCCGCCGGGTCCGTGACAATGCCCGTCGCTGGCCGAACGGCCGGCCCAACCTCGGCCCGAACCCCGCGGCCACCCGGATCTGAACCACCTCCGCATTACCCGCTCCTAACGGTTTGTGGCGCCCGGCTGGTGTCGGGCGCCACCGCGCGGGATGGTTGAGAGGTGAACCAAACAAAGCGACGGACTGGCCTCTTCGTCCGCGCGGCCATCGGTGGTGTGCTCGCCGCAGTGGCAGGACTGGCTGCCGGCCAGGTCGCGGCAGCGGTCCTCGGGTCCCCGCAGACGCCCATCGTGGCGATCGGGTCCGCCTTCATCGACCGAGTCCCGCCGTGGCTGAAAGACCTGGCGATCTCCCTCTTCGGGACCCACGACAAGACCGCCCTGCAGACCGGCATCGTCATCGTTCTGCTCGCCTTCGCCGCCGTCGGCGGCATCTTGGCCGTACTGCGGTACTGGGCAGGCGCCGCAATCGTCGTGATCCTCGCGGGCGTAGCCGTGATCGCGGCGGCGACCCGTCCCGATGCCGGCCAGACCGGGTTCGTCCCGTCCTTCGTCGCCGGTGTTGTCGCCCTGCTGATCCTGCGGTTGTTCTCCCGGCGTCTCGCGGGGCTGCACGACACCACCGACGGTGCCGTCAGTCGTCGGGGATTCCTCCAACTGACCGCCGGGGTCGCCCTCGGCTCGGTCGCCTTAGGCGCCCTGGGCAAGGTCGTCGGGGGGCACAGGTCCGCCGTCGTCGCCGCCCGCACCG
>NZ_DASRXP010000071.1:0-26877 GCF_035687465.1 Kribbella sp. | reverse complement strand
CGTCGTCGATGGTGATGATGGGGCGCTGGACGAGGAGGGGGTTGGTGACCATCGCGTCGATCCACTGGGGGCGATGCTCGGCGTCCTTCGGGAGGGCGCGGAGGGCGGCGTACGGGGTTTCGGTGGTGCGGACGATGTCCCACGGTTCCAGGCCCAGCCGGACCAGTACTGCGGTCAGTTCTTCAACTGTGGGGGGATCGTCGAGGTAGCGGCGAGTGGTGTATTCGTGGCCGGACTCATCGAGGGCTGCCGTGGCGGCGCGGCACTTGGAGCAGGCCGGGTTGATCCAGATCTCCATCAGCGGCGGGCGTGGCTGAACCACAGTTTGGTGGGTTGCTGGAGGAGGAGGACCAGTATGGCGACATGGAGTCCCAGGCCGAGGATGCCGGCGGGGAGGGCGGTGATGCCGCCGAGGATACCGATGGCGGCGACAACGATGAGCATGGTGCGGGCCCAGGGGCGGCCCTTGCGGATGAAGATCGCCGGGAGGATGTAGATGACGCCGCAGATCAGGGCTGCCGCGACGACGACGTCGGTTCTCTCGGGTTCACCGGTGAGGGTCTCGGCGATCTGCTCGCCGGCCGAGGTCAGGGCGAACAGGCCGAGCACGATGCTCAAGCCGCCGAGGGCGAAGGAGATCACCGAGGCGATGGAGACCTGCCTCGGCGGGGCGATCGGGCCTGGCTGGTAGGAGTACGGGTTCGGCGGACCGTAGGAGTACGGGTTCGGCGGGCCGTAGGAGCCGCCCGCCTGGCCGAAGGGTCCACCGGGCTGACCAGTCGGAGGACCGGCCTGGCCAAAGGGACCACTGGGGCTACCGGGCTGACCTGCGGGACCACTGGGTTGGCCGGGTTGTCCTGCCGGACCACCTGGCTGCCCTGCAGGACCACCGGGTTGACCTGCGGGACCGCCCGGCTGGCCTGTGCGACCCCGGGGTTGGCCGGAGGGAGCGCCTGGGTTGCCGAAGGTGCCGGGGTAGGGGCCGGGGCGGTCGTCAGGTGGAGGTGTGGCGGGATCGGGCGTGCCGGAACCGGGCTGGCTGGTCGAGCCGCCGAACACACCCCGGTACGGTCCGGGCCGGTCGGGGTCGCGCGGATCGTCCTCAGCGGGGCCGCCGCCGTACTGGTCGCTCATCGCCCTCGTTGTCCTTCCACCAGAGGCACCCACTGCACCTCTCCCCCGATCCTCCCAGATCCCCCCAACGCAGGCCTCCTACGTCCGAACACCCGAGGGTCCTGCCCCACGCCCCTTCGGACGCAACGTGGAGCCGTCAGCACCCGCGCCACAACGTCCGAACACCTGAGGGGCAGGCCCCACGCCCCTTCGGACGTAATGGAGACGGCGGCCGACGGGAGCTCGCCGTGGCCGCAGGATCCCCCGGCGCCTCGAACTCCGCTGATGCAAGGGCGGAGAAGGAGCGTGCGCAGCGGGACGTCCGAACAACCGAGGGGCAGGCCCCGCGCCCCTTCGGACGTAAGGGGAGACGGCGGCGAACGCGTTTCGTCGGGGCCTCGGGCTCCGACGACGCACCTCAGCTGACGCGTGTAGGCGTGGAACGTCCGAAGAACCTTGGGTTATGACCTCAGGTTCTTCGGACGCAAGGGCGGGAACGGCGAGGAGGAGGAGGAGGAGGAGGGGCTGTTACGTCCGAATGACCGTGGGGCAGGACCCACGGTCATTCGGACGTTAGGTGGTGAGGGATGGGGATTAGCGGGGGGTGACGTCGAGGGCGTCTTTGGATTCGTTGAGGTGGACGTGGACGGTTTCGCCGTCGCGGATCTCGCCGGAGAGGAGGCCTCGGGCTAGTTCGTCGCCGATCGCGGACTGGACCAGGCGGCGGAGCGGGCGGGCGCCGTAGACCGGGTCGTAGCCGGTCAGGGCCAACCACTCCATCGCGTCCTCGCCGACGTCGAGCGTGATCCGCCGGTCGGTGAGCCGCTTCTGGAGCGCCTTGATCTGCAGGCCGACGATCTGCGTGAGCTCCTCCGAGCCGAGCGCGTCGAACAGCACGATCTCGTCCAGCCGGTTGATGAACTCCGGCTTGAACGCCTGACGCACCACATTCATCACCTGGTCGCGCTTGGCCGCGTCGTCGATCGACATGTCCGCCAGGTACGCCGACCCCAGGTTGCTGGTGAGCACCAGGATCACGTTCCGGAAGTCGACCGTACGACCCTGGCCGTCGGTCAGCCGGCCGTCATCCAGCACCTGCAGCAGGATGTCGAAGACCTCGGGATGCGCCTTCTCCACCTCGTCCAGCAGGATCACCGAGTACGGGCGGCGGCGGACCGCTTCGGTCAGCTGACCACCTTCCTCGTAGCCCACATAACCGGGTGGCGCGCCCACGAGCCGCGAGACGCTGTGCTTCTCGCCGTACTCCGACATGTCGATCCGCACCATCGCCCGCTCGTCGTCGAACAGGAAGTCCGCGAGTGCCTTGGCGAGCTCGGTCTTCCCGACACCCGTCGGACCGAGGAACAGGAACGAACCGGTCGGGCGGTCGGGGTCGGAGATGCCCGCGCGGGCCCGGCGTACGGCGTCGCTGACGGCCTTGACCGCCTCGCGCTGGCCGATCAGCCGGCGACCCAGCTCGTCCTCCATCCGGAGCAGCTTGCCGGTCTCGCCCTCGAGCAGCCGGCCGGTGGGGATACCGGTCCACATCGCGATCACCTCGGCGATCTCGGTTGGTCCGACCTCCTCGTTGACCATCGCTTCGGGGCCCTCGACGACAGGCTCCGCGTCGGCTTCGTCGAGCTCCTTGGTCAGCTCGGGGATCTCGCCGTACAGGATCCGCGCCGCGGTCTCCAGGTCGCCGTCGCGCTGGGCGCGCTCGGCCTGGCCGCGGAGCTCGTCGATCCGCTCCTTGACCTCACCGACCCGGTTCAGTCCGGACTTCTCCTTCTCCCAGCGAGCCTCGAGCGCACGCAACTCCTCCTCGCGGTCCGCGAGGTCGGCACGCAGCCGGGCCAGCCGATCCTGCGAAGAGGCGTCATCCTCGCGGGACAGCGCGAGCTCCTCCATCTTCAGCCGGTCGACCGTCCGCCGGAGCGAGTCGATCTCGACCGGGGAGGAGTCAATCTCCATCCGCAGCCGGGAGGCGGCCTCGTCGACCAGGTCGATCGCCTTGTCCGGCAACTGGCGGCCGGAGATGTAGCGGTTCGACAGCGTCGCGGCGGCGACCAGCGCGCTGTCGGAGATGGCGACCTTGTGGTGCGCCTCGTAGCGCTCCTTCAGACCACGCAGGATGGCGATCGAGTCCTCGACACTCGGCTCCCCGACGAACACCTGCTGGAACCGTCGCTCCAGCGCCGGGTCCTTCTCGATCCGGGTCCGGTACTCGTCCAGCGTGGTGGCGCCGATCATCCGCAGCTCACCGCGGGCCAGCATCGGCTTCAGCATGTTGCCCGCGTCCATCGCGCCCTCGCCGGACGCGCCCGCGCCGACGACGGTGTGCAGCTCGTCGATGAAGGTGATGACTTGACCGTCGGATTCCTTGATCTCGGTCAGCACGGCCTTCAGCCGCTCCTCGAACTCACCCCGGTACTTCGCACCGGCGACCATCGCACCCAGGTCGAGACTGATCAACCGGCGTCCCCGCAGCGACTCCGGTACGTCACCGGCCACGATCCGCTGCGCGAGTCCCTCGACGACGGCCGTCTTACCGACGCCCGGCTCACCGATCAGGACCGGGTTGTTCTTGGTCCGGCGGGACAGCACCTGGACCACCCGGCGGATCTCCGTGTCCCGGCCGATCACCGGGTCGAGCTTGCCCTCACGAGCCCGCTCGGTCAGGTCGACGCCGTACTTCTCCAGCGACTTCGTGGTCCCCTCGGCCTCCGGCGAGGTGATCCGCCGGTTGCCCCGCGCGGCGTCGAACGCCTGCAGCAACGCATCCGGCGTGACGTCGAGCGCGGTCTTGGCCGTGCCCTCGACCGTGGCCAGCGAGATCAGCAGATGCTCGGTGGAGATGTACTCATCCCCGAGCCCGAGAGCCCGCTGCTCCGCCTGGTTCAGCACGTCGGTCGTCTTCGGCGACAGGCTCGGCGCCTGCACGCTGCCGCCACTCGCCTTGGGCAGCCTGCTCAGCTGCTCGGCGGTGCGTCGGCGTACTGCGTCGATGTCCGCCCCGGCCGCCTCGAGCAGACCGACCGTGGTCCCCTCGGGCTGTGCCAGCAGTGCCGACAAGAGGTGAATCGGTTCCACGGTCGGGTTGCCCGCCGCGGAGGTCTGACGGATCGCGACCGACAGGGTTTCCCGGGCCAGCGTCGTCAACCGCTGAACATCCATCTGGTTCCAGCCTTTCAAGCTCAAACGACAAGTCCTACTACTAACTACCTATCCAGACTTGAGTGCATTCCACTCAACTCTGCTGAAACCTGGGGATAACTCAGGGTTGCACCTGCCTCCGACAGAACTCTGTGTGACATCCGGTCACCGACCGTCAGTCAGATGCCACCACCTTTCGGATCTGCTCGAAAAGAGAACCTCCCCACCCCGGGCCACGTCTTCCAGCCGTACCGTTTCCGCCCTCTGGAGGACTTCTTGTACCGTCCCTGGATCACCCCGTTGGTGGGTGCCGCTCTGATCCTTAGCGCAGCCACCGTTCCCGCCCAGGCAGCACCATCGCCCGGCAAGCCCGCCCCGAAGACACCCGCCACCACCTCCGCGATCGCTCTGATCACCGGCGACCGCGTCCGAGTGACTCCGCGCCCGGGTCAACCAGAGCTCGTCGACTTCGAACCGGACCGCAACAGCCGCTCCACCTCCGCGGTGACCACCTACTCCGGCGGCCACACGTACGTCGTACCGTCCGCCGCGGCAGCCGACGTCGCCTCCGGTCGCCTCGATCGCAGCCTGTTCGACATCACCACCCTGATGGCCGAGCACCGCGACAACACGGCCCTCCCTGTCATCATCCGGTACGCCGGTAACGCGGCCACCGCACTCGGCCGAGCCCGGCAGACCGCGGTTCCCGGCACCACCAAGTCCCGCGTGCTCTCCAGCATCGGCGCGCGAGCGGTAACCATCAGCAAGACCGCCACCGACGACTTCTGGCGCGCGATCGCCCCCGGCAAGGACGCAAGAGTGGCCGGCACGATCCAGCGCGTCTCGCTGGATCGTCAGGTCAAGGTCGACCTCGACCAGAGCGTGCCGCAGATCGGCGGTCCGGCCGCCTGGCAACGCGGGCTGACCGGCAAGGGCGTCAAGGTCGCCGTCCTCGACACCGGCATCGACCCGACCCATCCTGACGTCGCTGGGCGGATCGCCGAGTCGGTGAACTTCAGCGAGGCCGCCGACACCGTCGACCACTACGGACACGGCACGCACGTCGCCAGCATCACCGCGGGCAACGGCGCGGCCTCCGGCGGCAAGTACAAGGGTGTCGCACCCGAGGCGACGCTGCTGAACGGCAAGGTGCTCGACGACTACGGCTCCGGCAGCTTCTCCGGCATCATCGCCGGGATGGAGTGGGCAGCAGCCCAGGGCGCGGACGTGGTGAACATGAGCTTGGGCGGCCAGGATCCCAGCGACGGCACCGACGACGTCTCCCAGGCGCTGAACCGGCTGAGCAGGGACACCGGCACCCTCTTCGTGGTTGCTGCAGGCAACTGCTTCTTCCCGGCACCGGCCACGGTCACCTCACCGGCCGCCGCGGACGACGCCCTCGCGGTCGGGAACCTGCAGCGCGACGGTTCGCTCAACGACAGCTCGTGCCGCGGTCCGCGCAAGGGCGACGGCGCGCTGAAGCCGGAGATCTCCGCGCCCGGCACCGAGATCGTCGCCGCCCGGGCGGCCGGAACGGATATCGGCACGCCCATCGATGACAACTACAGCAGCTTGACCGGCACCTCGATGGCTTCGCCGCACGTCGCCGGCACCGCCGCGCTGGTCGCCCAAGCCCACCCGGACTGGAAGGCCGCGCAACTCAAGGCCCAGCTGATGTCTACGGCGGACCCGCAGCCAGGCAGCCGCGTCGACGAGCAAGGAGCGGGCCGCGTAGATGCCGACCAAGCGACAGACACCGCCGTCACCGTCGACACCGGCGAACTCGAACTAGGCAAGCTGGTCTGGCCCTACCCGGCCCACGACGAGGTCAGCCGCGAGCTCACCTACCGCAACCCGACCAGTACGGCGGTGACGCTGCAGCTGGCCGCATCCGTCGAAGCAGCAACCGTCGACCTCAGCACCACCCAGCTTGTCGTACCCGCGAACGGCGAGGCGAAGGTGACTGTCACAGCCGACCGCGCGATCGCCGGGACCGGCAACTTCTCCGGCCGGGTGACAGCCACGGCGGCTGGAGCCGATCCGATCGTCACCACCATCGGTTGGTACGCGGAGCCCGAGCTGTACGACTTGACCATCAAGGGCATCGCCAAGGACGGCAGCCCGGCCAACGCCGACCTCAGCATCGCCCGCCTCGACGGTGACCCGGTAGACCTGGGTCCGTTCGGCCTGTCGATGCAGAACGGAACCGCCACCGCACGGCTGGCACCTGGTCGCTACGTAGCGACCTCCGTGTTCTTCGCCGCTGCGACCGACGCCACGCCGGAGCAGTACGACCTGGTCGTCAGCGGCGAAGCGCAACTCACCAAGGACACGACTGTCACGTTGGACGCGCGCAACGCGAAGCCGGTCGGCCTCAACGCCCAAGGCCAGTCGGCTCTGACCGGCAGGCAACGCACGATGGGCTACACGATCAGCAACGCCGACGGCCTGATCACAGGCGGCAGCGGGATCAGCTGGACCGGCGCTGCACGGCTCACCGGTGCCACGCCCAGTACGAGGCTCACAACCGGGGACTCGGAGTTCGTACTGGGAGCCCGGCTCGAGGTCCCGCCGTACAAGGCGAAGGTGCAGGGCGGCAGTGCCTTCACTGTGCTCGACTACTACTTCGGCCCGCGCTTCACCGGCATCAAGAACCTGCCGCTGTACGACGCGGGGGCTGCGACTCCCGAGGACCTGAAGGGGGTGCGGGGCAAGCTCGCATTGATCCGTATGCCTGACACAGACACCAGGGCCAACGGCGAACTAGTGAAGGCGGCCGAGGACGCCGGAGCGGCCGCGGCGCTGCTCTACAACCCGGACAGGCCGGGAGACAACGGGATCTTCTCGTACTGGGCCTACGGCGACACTGGAGACTCGACCATCCCCGCGATGCGTACGTCCCGGGCGGCGGCCCAGGTCCTGCTGGACCGGCTGAAGACGAAGCCGGTCACCATCCAGGTCACGGGACAGGCGGCGACGCCCGTCGTCTACGACCTGATGCAGCCGTGGGCGGGCCGGGTCCCGGCCGTCGGCCAGGTGGCAGTGAAGCCCGGGCAGCTCGCTAGGGTCGACGAGACGTTCGGCAGCCACCAGCAAGGGATTCCGACCTCGGAGACGCGGGACGGGATCACACCTGGTGGTGGCAGTTTCGGCGGCTGGCTGGTGCCGTTGTTCAGTACTCCGGCCCGCAGGACCGCGTACGTGCAGGCGAATCAGACCGAGTGGTCGGGCTTCGTTCTGGCCAACAACGGGGGCGCCAGCAGCCTCGGCGTGAACTCGACCGGGCAGAACTACCGGCCGGGCGAGCGGAAGTCCGTGCGCTGGCTCGCACCGATCCAGAACAGCGGTCTGCCCGCGACCAAAACCCCGTTGGGCGGGGTGGCGCGGGCTGAGGGCGGGCTGTTGTTCCAGGTGAGCCCGCTGCAGCACGCGCAGCAGTTCGCCGACACCTTCGGGAACGACAACACCGAGCTGACATTGGAGCGGAACGGCGAACAGGTCGCCACCGCGCCGGACACAGGTCTGTGGGTCGAGGTACCGGATGACGCGGCCGACTACCGCGCCACGCTGGACACCCGACGGGACAACGAGTTCTGGAAGTACTCGACGCAGGTCAAATCGGTCTGGACGTTCAAGTCCCGGGGCGCCAGCGACGAGGTGATGCCGATCGTCTTGGCGGACCTCGACGTACCGCAGGCTGACGCGGCTGCCCAGGTGAAGGTCGGCAAGCCGACGACCATCACCCTGGGACTGCGGCACCAGGCGGGCTCCGCCTCGACGGCGAAGTTCACCCAGGCGAAGCTGGAGCTGTCGTACGACGGCACCACCTGGACCGATCTCCCCTTGAAGAAGCTTGCTGAAGGCAAATACAGCACCACCGTCAACCACCCCGCAGTACGGGCGGGCAACGCCCCTTCCCTCCGCCTCACCGCAACCGATGCCACCGGCAACAACCTCACCCAGGAGATCACCAAGGCCTACGGCCTAACCCACTAACCAAACCCAGGCGGACGTGACCGGCCTCGCTGGTCACGTCCGCCTTGACCGTCCCCGCTGAGCCAGGCGTCGACTAGGGTTTTCGGCGAGGACGACCCAGCGGACGGAAGAGGGCTCCATGAGCAGTGACACGGCGGGCGAGGTACGACACGGCGGACCGGCGGTGATCCGCTGGCAGCACAACTCGGGTGGTGCCGCTTACTGCCTCGGCCGGCTCGTCGTCCCACCGGCGCCCGAACGCCCAGTAATCGTGCTCTCCGAAGTAGCCGGAAATCCCGACGCCGTCGGCCTCACCAGCGACTTCGCAGGCGCAGTACCGGCCGCACTCGCAGCACTCGGCAAAGGGCTCGACCCGGAGTCCATTCGCTGGCTGGCCCACCACGGCGACTTCTCCTCGTACGACGCCGCCGGCTCACCGGAAACGTTCACCGACGTACAAGTGCGGTTCGACGGCGGCCAGTACCGCAGCGAACTGACCGATCAACACCTACTCCCAGCCGCCGAAGCCGAAACGCTCCGCCGTTCACTGCACCTGGAACCCGTACCGGCGGCCCTGGCCGCCCTCAACCTCCCGGCCTGAGGCGCGATCAGGTTCGTTGGCCGGCGGAGACGAGGCCGGTGTCGTAGGCCAGGATTACGGCCTGGACGCGATCGCGGAGGCCGGTTTTGGCGAGCATGCGGCTGACGTGGGTCTTCACGGTGTGCTCAGTCAGGTGCAGGGCGGCCGCGATCTCCGCGTTTGAGTTGCCCTTGGCAACCAGTACGAGGACCTCCCGCTCCCGGGCTGTGAGCACGTCCAGCCGCGCCACCACCGCCGGATCGAGGCGGTTGTCGGCGAACCGGTCGATCAGCCGCCGCGTCACCGGTGGCGCCAGCAGCGCGTCGCCGTCGGCGATCACCCGGACCGCGTTGATCAGCTCGTCGCGCGACGACCGCTTCAGCAGGAATCCGCTCGCTCCGGCCCGCAGGGCGTCGTACACGTACTCGTCCAGATCGAAGGTGGTCAGGATCAGAACCCGGGGCGCCTTCGGCCTGCCGACCAGTCGCCGGGTCGCCTCGATGCCGTCCATCACCGGCATCCGGACGTCCATCAGGACCACGCCGAGATCGAGCACCGCGCCCGCCTGCCGGAGCGCATCGGCACCGTCGACGGCCTGCGCGACCACCTCGATGTCGGGCTGGCCGTCCAGGATCATCGAGATCCCGTCCCGGACCAGATCCTGGTCGTCGACCACCATCACCTTGATCACCGCGCCGCCTCCTGCGCCGTGACCAGAGGGAGCCGGGCCGTGATCGTGGTCCCCCGCCCAGGAGCGGAGTCGATCGCCAATTCGCCGTTGTGGATCCGCACCCGCTCGCCCATGCCGGCGAGTCCCTGCCGCCCGCCACTGTGGGCCACCTCCGGCTCGAACCCGCGCCCGTCGTCGGCCACCCGCACCAGGACATCATCGTCCCGGACGTCCACCCTTGCCGTCACCTTGGTCGCCCCCGAATGCCGCACTACATTGGTCAAGGCTTCCTGCACCAGCCGGTACGCCGCCAACTGGTGCCCCGCCGGCGGGCGGTCGGGATCACCCTGCAGATCGAGCTCGATCGCCAGGCCGTCGTGCGCCACGTCCGACACCAGCCGGGGCAGATCCGCCAAGCCAGGTTGCGGCGCCAGCGCGGGGTCGGGCATCCCGTCCGCATCGCGCAACGCCGACAGCATCCGGTCCAGCTCGCCCAGCGCCCGTCGCCCGGCATCACCGATCCGCTGGAATCCCGCAAGCACGTCCTTGTCTCCCCGCTCGAGCAGATCCGGCCCGGTCTCGGCCTGGATCACCATCAGATTCACCGCGTGCGCGACCACATCATGCAGATCCCTGGCGATGTGCGACCGCTCGGTGAGCACCACCTGGGCCGCATCCTGCTCCGCAGTACGCCGTTCGAGCTCGGCCTCCCGCAGCGAGACCGCCCGGTTCCGCCGATAGAGCCTCGCCAGTACTCCGAGCAGCGGTGTCAGCGCCAACGCCAGGGACAGGGAGATGGGCCAGATGCGCTCGGAGACGCGGAAGTACTCGTACCCGTACTGCAGCGGCGGTCCGTAGGGAATTTCAGGGTCGATCGTCTGGCCGATCACCGGGAAGAACCAGAGCTGCACCTGGTAGTGCTCGATCGCCAGTCTGCTCAGCACCGGAACGGCCGCGATCACAACTGTGGCAACAGGCAGTACCAGGAGCAGTTTGCGGTGCGCACCGAGTGAGTAGAGGGCGATGGCCAGCGCCGCGAGCAGGAAGGGGATGTCGTCGGCCGCCCAGAAGGCAGGAATGCAGACAGCCGCCAGCAGGACGCACGGAACCACCGGCAGGATGCGCCGCAGTACCAAGGTCAGCGGCATCGCGACGATCGTGTAGATCAACCAGTCGGGGGCGACCCACCAGAGGCCATAAGCCTGTCCCCGGCGGATGTCCACCAACTGCAACGCGGTCAGGCTGATCGCCAGCATCGCGTCGAGCCAGAGCCGGTTCTCCGGACTGGCCGCGAACCCCCGGAGCGCCTCGAGCCAGTCCCCCGGCGTTCCCTGCGTGCTGACCACGGGCGGCAGGCCGCGGTACCGGCGTACGGCGAATCCGGTCAGCCAGACGGCGGCCAAGAGCGCCGACAACCACCACGGCCAGTACGTCGACTGGAACCTGACGAGATCCGCCTCGAGGATGCCGTAGCTGGCCCCTTCAACCAGCTGGCCCCGGTACTCGACGAGGGCCGGATCGTGGTGGATGTTGTCGAAGAAACTCCAGATGGTGCCCTTCCAGCGCGCCGAGGCCAGCACTGGGAGCGCCACCGTCACCAGCACGACGCCGGCCGCGGCGAACCGGATTCGCATCGCCGCGACAGACCAGAGCGCCAGCGCGCACCCCAGCACCAGGAACCATTCGACCCGCCCTAGCATCAGCCCGAGCAGCGCGGCCGTCATGAGCCCGGCCGCCACCGGGATGGGCGCGGCACGCCTGGCAGGGATCAGAGCAGGCGCCAGCATGACGACGGCGAGCGGCCACAAATCTGCATGCAGCCAACCCGTCTCCGGGTGCCAACTGCGCGCGAGGGAGACCGTCAAACCTGTTGCGGCAAGAGCAAGGTCGAGCACAAGCGCACGGCGTGATGCGGTCATGCGGTAGCCACCCCGTCGGCGGCCGGCAGCCAGGCGCCGATCTTGGTGCCTGCTCCTGGGATGGAGGTGATGGTCAGGGTGCCGGCATGGATGCGGACCCGCTCGCGCATACCGGTGAGACCGTGGCGGCCGTCCGGCCGGCTGTCCGGGTCGAAACCCCGGCCGTTGTCGGTGATCGCCACCGACAGACCGCCTGGCTCGATCTCGACCAGCACCTGGACCTCCGATGCCTTCGCATGCTTCACCACGTTGGTCAGGGCCTCCTGGACCAGTCGATAGGCCGTCAGTTGCAGGCCGTCAGGGATGCCGTCGGCGCCGCCGCGGAGCTCGTACGAGACCGGCAGGCCCTGGTCGACGAGTCCGTCGGTCAGGGCGCGGAGATCCGGCAGCCCTGGCTGCGGGGTCAGCGCGGGATCGGGGATGCCGTGGGCGTCACGGAGCGCGGAGAGCATCCGGTCCAGCTCGCCGAGGGCCTTCCGGCCCGCATCGCCGATCCGCTGGAATCCCTGCAGGATCTCCTCGGTGTCGCGCTTCATCAGGTCCGGCCCGGTCTCGGCCTGGATCACGATCAGGTTCACGTGATGCGCGACCACGTCGTGCAGGTCGCGGGCGATCTCGGACCGCCCCTCCAACAGCACCTGCAACTGGTCCTTCTCCAGGTTCTGCCTGACCAGCTCGGTCTCCCGGAGCGCCGCCCGCCGGTTCTCCCGGGCAAGCCGGACCAGGAGCCCGAGACTCCACGCCACGATCAGGATGAGCGACAGCGAGACGGGCCATTGGCTGTCCCGCAGTTCCGCGAACCCCAGGTCGCCGGACGGTCTCGTCGCCAGCTCGAGCAGCCGGTGGACACCCAGCAGCTGACCGGTCAGCGGCATCGCGACGAGGGTGACCCCGGCGACGAGCGTGGACCGGAGCAGAGAGCGCCGGACGCCGACCGAGTAGAGCGCCACGGCGAGCGCGACCAACAGGACCGGCTGCATACCCACCGACACGTAGCTCAACAGGTTGGCCACCGCCAGGACACCGCAGGCCAACTCCGGAAGCCTCCGGCGGAGGACGAGCACAGCGGGGGCCGCACAGGCGAGGAACGTGACCCAGAGGCGGGCATCCGGCAGCGCCCCGAGTTCGCGGTGGAGCTGCAGCCAAACCATCGCGGCTACGAAAGGCGCGGCCAGCAAACCGTCCAGCCAGATGCCGTACGCCGGATTCCGGATCACGCTGGTCGCGGTCGACCAGACGGTGGCCGGTGATGGAGACCCCAGCATCCGCCAGCCACGGCCGGCCAACCAGCCCACCAGCAGCAGCACGTACACCGACACCGCTGCCGACCGCTGATCACCGTCGGCGAGAGTCGCCGGCAACTCCTGCGAATACCCTGGGTACAGCGGCAGGGAATACTCAAGTCCCGGGAGGCCGTACCGGTCGATCAGCGACCAGGCGGTGGGCAGCAGTAGAAGAGGCAAGCCCGCCATCGCGCCAAGCAATGACCGCTTCCATGCGAGCGTGAACAGCGCGAACGCCAAGCTGGCCAGCAGCGCCCAGGCTCGCCCGGCGACCGGGTACACGAGCACCGTAGCCACCATCAGTACCGAGCAGACCAGGAATGACGCCTGCCGCCGGATCGTCAGCATGACCGGCGCGACCGCCACCAACGCCTGCACCCAGGCCGCGGCTATCGACCACTTGTAGGTCGGGTGGATCACGAACAGTTCGGCCGCCGAGGCTGCTGTGGCAATCAGCGCGATACCCGCGTCCACGAGCGAGAGCCGGCCGACGAGTCCGCGCAGGCGAGATTCCAGCCCGCCCGCAGCCACCAGATCTCCGCTCACCTTCACATGATGCGGTTCCGCGGGGTCCTGGGCCGTCACTCCTTGGAGTGACACGGGGCGGGGATAGCTCACTCGATCCTACGAGCGCGGGTGACTCTTGGCGGCGATGTGCCGACCCGGGGGCCGGAGCGAGGGTCGAAACCATGACGATCACAGCAGTCCGACCGACCACCCGTAGTACCGGGCTCAGGGCCCGGATCACCGGCCGGCCGTTGTTGCTCGCCGCCGCGGCGACCGTGGCCTTCCTGGCGCTATGCCTCCTGCTCTGGCCGCCGTCCGCGCTCCAGTACGACCTCCGCGTGTACGTCGTCTCCGCGCGGGCCTTCCTCCACGGCCAGGACATCTACACCGCCCACCTGGCGTTCCCGGACGATATGGCACTCGGGTTCACCTACCCACCGTTCGCCGCGCTGGTCTTCGCGCCGGTAGCGCTGCTCGGCACGGAGGGCGGCCGGGTAGTGATGACCCTGGCGTCGGCCTTGGCTCTGTTGGTCATCGGGACGGTGACGGTCCGTGCCCTGCGGCCCCGCTGGTCGTCCTATCGAGTGATGGCGGTCGGCCTGGCTCTAGGTGCTGCCGGACTCGCTCTGGAACCTGTGCGGTCGTCGTTCGACCTGGGCCAGATCAACCTGGTTCTGCTCGCCCTGCTCCTGGTCGATCTGCTCGGGCACCTGCCGCGCCGGTTCCGCGGCGTACTGATCGGCGTGGCGACCGGGATCAAGCTGACGCCAGGCATCTTCATCGTCTACTTGCTGGTGACGCGGAGGTACCGGGAGGCGGCAACTGCTTCGGCTGCGACGGCCGGGACGATGCTGCTCGGTGCGGTGGCGATGCCGGATGCTTCGCGGCAGTTCTGGGGTCACTTCATCTTCGATCCGAGCCGCCCCGGCGCGACCCACTTCATCAGCAACCAGGCCTGGCGTGGCGTCTTCGCACGACTCGCGGGCGGGATCCAGGGGATCGGCCCCGCCTGGGTGCTCGCAGTCGCTGCGACCTGCGCCGTCGGCTTCCTGGCTGCCCGGCGTGCGTACGACCGCGGCTACCTGACGGAATCCATCCTGCTGACGGCGGCAGTCGGGCTGCTCGTGTCTCCGATCTCCTGGACCGGCCACTGGGTCTGGTCGATCCCTGCCTGCGCCCTGCTCTGGACGCGCACCGTAGATGCCTACCGTGTCGTCAGGGTCCGCTCCGCTCGCTTCGGCGCACTAGCCGGGCTCGCAAGTCTGTGGACGATCACGATGGTCATCGGCCTGCCCTGGCACGCGCCGTACCTGGGCGACAAGGAATACACGCACCACGGCTTCGACCTGTTCCTCGGCAACTCCTACGCCGTCTGTGCAGTCGCCCTACTCCTCGCGGCCGCCTACGAGTTCCGCCGGAAGGTCACCAGTGCTGCGTGATCGCTCTGTCAGGGTGTGAAATCGGCGCCGCGGATCCGGTATACCTGCAGATTGAGGTCGTAGTACTTGTCGGTCTCGCCGACCCACTCCATGCCGAGGCGCTTGGCGGTGGCGATCGCGCGTTTGTTGTGCGGGCGGGCGACGGCGAACAGTTCGTCGATCGACCCTTCCTTGAAGGCCCAGCCCATCAGCGCGCGACTGGCCTCGCTGGCATAGCCCTGGCCCCAAGCCGTCGGCCGCATCTGCCAGCCGATCTCCAGGTCCTCCTCGTACGGCGGCAGCAGGCGGATCAGCAACCCACCGACCACCTCGTTGTCCTCCTTGCGAACCACCGCCCAACGACCAGCCGGTACGACGAAGTTCGGCTGAGCCTCGATCCAGGCCCGCAGGATGATCCGCATCGTGGCCGGATCCGCGACCCGCTCGATCGCCGGCGACAGCCACTGAGCCACATCGGCCGAGCCGTAGATCTCCAGCGCGGCGTCGGCATCTTCTTCTTCCCAGTCCCGGATCTGCAACCGGTCGGTCTGCAAGTTGAGCGTCACCCCGCCAGCGTAGTGTCCCGTGAGCGATGTCGCTTGAACGATGCTGGCGTCCAGGTGCGTGCATCGGGGCGTTTGAGAAGCGTCCTCGATGCGGAGCATCGTGGACGATGCTCAAACGTCGCGAGGTGCGTGCCTGGGCGACAGCAGCGTCAAGCGACATCGCTCACGGGACACTCAAGCGGCCGCAGTCCACCGGCAAGGACAAACGGATGACAGGACACCGAACGCCGGGCAGCAACGAGCCCCCGGACCCGGGTCCGGGGGCTCTGGGCCGGAGGGCACCCCGGGGTGCCCTCCGGTGCGCCGGAGGCACCGTGGGTGGAGCCTCCGGGCCCGAAAGCTCCAGAGGGGGATAGGAGCTTCCGGGGAACCGGGAGCTTCGGGTGGAAGCTCCCGGAGGTCAGCGTTGGCCGAGCTCGAGGGGCTGGGTGCGGATCCACCGGGTGGTGGTCTGCTGCCGCCCCATCGCGATGACGTCGCCGGCCGGACCAGCCGAGAACACCCGGCTGTTGGTCTGCTGCCGGGAAACCCCGACGCCGCGCTGAACCTCGGCGAGCAACTGGTTCACTCGCTTGCGCAGGTCCTCGACCTCGGACTGCAACTCGAGGATGTGCTGGATCCCTGCGAGGTTGATCCCCTCTTCCTGGGACAGGTGCTGCACATACCTCAGCTTCGCCACGTCGTACGCCGAATACCGCCGGCCGCGGCCAGTCGCCCGGCTGGGCGTGACCAAGCCCAGCCGGTCGTACTGGCGCAGGGTCTGCGGATGCATGCCGGCCAGCTGGGCCGCCACCGAGATCACGTAGATCGGGGTGCGGTCGTCCCAGGTCGGCACCTGGCTGAACGGGAAGCCCATCAGGAACTCCCGAACAACCCGGCCCGCAGATCCGGTTGGGTCGAGGCCGACGAGTACTCCTGCAGCTTGGCGCGCTGCTCGTCGGACAACTCGTGCGGAACCTGCACCGCGATCGTGAGCATCAGGTCGCCCTTGGTGCCGTCCCGCCGGACCGAGCCCTTGCCACGAACCCGCAGCTTGCTGCCGTTCGCAGTACCGGCCGGGATCCGGACCGTGACGGGCAGGCCGTCCAGCGTCGGCACCTTGATCTCGGCGCCGAGCGCTGCCTCGGTGAAGCTCACCGGCACGGTCAGCGTCAGGTGCTCGCCCTGCCGGCCGAAGATCCGGTGCGGCGTCACGTGCACGCTGACGTAGAGGTCACCCGCGGGGCCACCTCGCTCGCCGGCCGCGCCCTTGCCCTTCAGCCGGATCCGCTGCCCGTCCTGCACGCCCGCCGGGATGCGGACCTGCATGGTCTTGCTCGACTGACCGCGGCCGGAACCGTGGCAGGTCTCGCAGGGCTGGTCCACGACCAGACCGCGACCCTTGCACTCGGTGCACGGCTCGGTCATCGCGAAGACGCCACCCTGGACCGAGGTCTGCATACCCGTGCCTTCGCACTTCAGGCAGACCTTCGGCACGGTCCCGTACTTCGCGCCCGTCCCGCGGCAGGTCTTGCAGGGCTCGTCACTGGTCATCCGGAGCCCGACGGTGACACCGTTGACGGCCTCGGCGAACTCGATCGTCGCCTCGGTCTCGATGTCGGCGCCACGGCGTGGACGAGCCGTCGACGTGGTGGTCGTCGTCCGGCCACCACTGCCGAACATGCCGCCCAGGATGTCGCCGAGTCCGCCACCACCGGTCGAACCCGACCGGTTGAACAGGTCGCCGACGTCGAAGCCGAATCCCTGTCCGCCCTGGGTCCCACCGCTGCCCGGCATCCGGAAGCCGCCACTGCCGAACAGCCGGCGGGCCTCGTCGTACTCCTTGCGTTTCTTGGCGTCCCCGACAACGTCGTACGCCTCGGAGACTTCCTTGAACTTGGCCTCCGCCGACGCGTCCCCGGCGTTGGAGTCCGGGTGATACTTGCGCGCCAGCTTGCGGTAGGCCTTCTTGATCTCGTCCTGCTCTGCCGTCTTGGAGACGCCGAGAACCTTGTAGAAGTCCTTCTCCAACCAGTCTTTCGTACTCATCGACGCCTCACCTCCTCGGGGTGAATCGCTTACTCCACAGGCTTGTCTGAACTGCCCTGCCCATTGTCCCCGGTCTCTTCAACGTCGCCGGCCTGGTCAGCGCCGGCAGCCTCGGCCGGCAGCTGTTCGGTCGGCTCCGAGACGGCCACCCGGGCCGGCCGCAGGATCCGCTCGCCGAGGCGGTACCCCGGCTGCATCACCAGTGTCGCGGTCGGGCCGTCCACCTCGTCCGAGTAGTTGTGCAGCAGTGCCTCGTGGATCCGCGGGTCGAAGTGATCGCCGACCTCGCCGTACTTCACCAGGCCCAGCTTCTCGGTGACCCGCTCGAGCGACTCGGCGACCGCCTTGAAGGCGCCCTCGAGCTCACCCGCCTCGCGGGCCCGGCCGATGTCGTCCAGCGTCTGGAGCAACTCGGTCAGGACCGAGCCGATCACCAGTTCGCGGTTGGCCTCGCGGTCCCGGTCCACCCGGCGCTTGTAGTTCACGTACTCCGCCTGCAGTCGCTGCAGGTCCGCAGTACGCTCGGCGAGCGCTTCGGTCAACAGGGCCTCCTGGGCCGACGGCCCGATCAGGTCCGACGGATCACGGGGCGGCTGCGCGCCCGGCGTACCGGGCATGCCGGCCGCCGCGCCGGACCCAGGCGCGGGAGGGGCCTCCGAGGAGGGCTCCCGCAGCCTGCCGGTCTCGGGATCGATCCGGCGCTTGTCGCGGACGACGGGCTCGCCGTCGCCGAACTCGCTGCCGGGTCGGGTGGGTTCGGTCACTTGGTGTCCTCGGGCTTGCTGTCCTGCGGGCGGTCCTCGTCCACGATCTCCGCGTCGACGACGTCGTCGTCGCTGCTCGAGTCGGCGGAGGAGTTGTCGGTGCTGCTGCTCTCGTCCGACGTACCGGCCGCCTGGGCGTTCGCGTACATCGCGGCGCCCATCTTCTGGCTGGACTGGGCGAGCTTCTCCGACGCGGTCTTGATCGTGTCGGCGTCCTCACCCTCGAGGGCCTTCTTCAGCTCCGCGACGCCGTCCTTGACCTCGGTCTTGACGTCGTCGGGGACCTTGTCCTCGTTCTCCTGCAGGAACTTCTCGGTCTGGTAGACGAGGCCTTCCGCCTGGTTGCGGGACTCGACGGCCTCGCGGCGCACCCGGTCCTCCTCGGCGTACTGCTCGGCGTCGCGGACCATCTTGTCGATGTCGGTCTTCGGCAGTGCCGAACCACCGGTCACGGTCATCCGCTGCTCCTTGCCGGTGGCAAGGTCCTTGGCGTTGACGTGCACGATGCCGTTCGCGTCGATGTCGAAGGTGACCTCGATCTGCGGCACGTTACGCGGCGCCGGCGGCAGGCCGGTCAGCTCGAAGTTGCCCAGCGACTTGTTGTCCCGGGCCATCTCGCGCTCGCCCTGGTAGACCTGGATCATCACCGACGGCTGGTTGTCCTCGGCCGTGGTGAAGATCTCCGAACCCTTGGTCGGGATCGTGGTGTTGCGCTCGATGATCTTGGTGAACACGCCACCCTTGGTCTCGATACCCAGGCTCAGCGGGGTCACGTCGAGCAGCAGGACGTCCTTGACCTCACCCTTCAGCACACCGGCCTGCAGGGACGCGCCGACGGCGACGACCTCGTCCGGGTTGACGCCCTTGTTCGGGTCCTTGCCACCGGTCAGTTCCTTGACCAGCTCGGCCACCGCGGGCATCCGGGTGGAGCCACCGACCAGGATGACGTGGTCGATCTTCGACACGTCGATGCCGGCGTCCTTGATGACGGCCTTGAACGGGGCGCGGGCGCGCTCCAGCAGGTCGTTGGTGAGCTTCTGGAACTCGGCCCGGGAGAGCTTCTCCTCCAGGTGCAGCGGGCCCGAGTCGGTCAGACTCAGGTACGGCAGGTGGATGGAGGTCTCAGCGGCGCTGGACAGCTCGATCTTGGCCTTCTCGGCGGCTTCCTGCAGACGCTGCATGGCCATCTTGTCGCCGGACAGGTCGGTACCGTTCTTGTTCTTGAACTGGGTCACCAGCCACTGCACGATCCGCTGGTCCCAGTCGTCGCCACCGAGGTGGTTGTCACCGCTGGTGGCCTTCACCTCGAAGACGCCGTCGCCGATCTCCAGCAGCGACACGTCGAAGGTGCCGCCACCGAGGTCGAAGACCAGGATGGTCTGCTCGGTGCCCTTGTCCAGCCCGTACGCCAGCGCGGCCGCGGTCGGCTCGTTGACGATCCGGTGCACGTTCAGACCGGCGATCTCGCCGGCTTCCTTGGTCGCCTGGCGCTGCGCGTCGGAGAAGTAGGCCGGCACGGTGATGACCGCGTCCGTGACCTGCTCCCCGAGGTACGCCTCGGCGTCCCTCTTCAGCTTCTGCAGCACGAAGGCGCTGATCTGCTGGGGGGTGAACTTCTTGCCGTCGATGGAGACGTTCCAGTCCTCGCCCATGTGGCGCTTGACGGACCGGATCGTACGGTCGACGTTGGTCGTGGCCTGGCGCTTGGCGACCTCGCCGACCAGGACCTCGCCGTTCTTGGCGAAGGCGACCACCGAGGGCGTCGTACGCGCTCCCTCGGCGTTGGGGATGACGGTGGGTTCGCCACCTTCCAGTACGGCGATGACGGAGTTCGTCGTACCGAGATCGATACCGACCGCGCGGGCCATGTGCGTTACCTCCACGAAAAGTTGAGTGATGCAGACTCAATGTTGCCGTCCGGGGGTCCCGGATTCAAATCGGGCCTCAGTCCGGAAACCGCAGACTTGAGTTCACCTGGCTCAACATTGCCGTACCCCCGGGTCATTCCCAACCCCGGGTCCCGATTTTCCGGGATCGGTCCGGTCAAGCCCTGGTCAGACCCCTGCCGCGGAAGGTGTCCCGCGTGGGAAGGTGTGCTCGTGAAACTCCGCCCCATGACATCGGCCGACGAGCCGGCCGTCCTCGCTCTGAACGCCACTGCGGTCGAGCAGACGGACCTGCTGGGCCCCGATCGGCTGGACTGGCTCCGGCTGATCGCCGCACACGCGGCGGTGGTGGAGCTCGACGGCGAGGTCGCCGCCTTCGTCCTCACCTTCGCTCCCGGCTCCGCCCACGACAGCCTCGACTTCCAGTGGTTCGCCGCCACCTACGCGGACCGGTTCCTGCACCTGGACCGGATCGTGGTCGCCGAGCAGCACCGCCGCAAGGGCATCGCGTCCCTGGTGTACCGCGCGGTCGAACGCTCGGCCAAGCCGTTCGACCGGCTGGTCTGCCGGGTCCAGTCCGATCCGCCCGACGTCGCCTCCCTGGCCTTCCACGCGGCCCGCGACTTCGTCGAGGTCGGCAAACTCAGCCGCCCCAACGGCACCACCAGCGCCATGCTCTCCAAAGAACTAACCACCTAACTCCCTGGCACCACCCCCACCCCTCCCCGCCCCGCACGCTCCGCCCCACCTCCCCTCGCCAGCTCCGCACCGCACGCTCCGCTCCTTCCTTCCCCCTTACGTCCGAAGAGGCGGGGGGCCTGCCCCTCGGTTCTTCGGACGTAAGGGGTGGATCGGAGGGATCGGAGGTCGAGGAGGGCGCGGAGGGGGAGGTCGCGGCGGAGGCGGGGGTCGGTCAGGCCGTCGACGATGCAGGCGGCCCCGATCCAGTGCGCGCCGCAGTCGTCCACCAACGCACGGACCACCCGGGCCGTCGCACCCGTGTCGGCCCAGTCGTCCACCATCAGCACCCGATCCCCGGCCCGGACCAGATCCCGCCGGAACCCGAACACCACATGCCGGTCCCGGTAGTCCGGCCCGGTGGTCCGCTTCACCCAACGGTCGCTGTCGCTCGCCTGGGCGATCTCCTTGCGGACCTCCACGAACCCCACTCCGAGCGCGGCTGCCGTCAGGGCTCCGACGAGTGCGCCGCGCGATACCGGACCGAGAACCACAGTCGGCGACCCGTCGTACAAGCTGCCCAGGGCCGGCCCGAGTTCGCGGATCAGGTCAGGGTCGCGCCACCAGCCCGTGAGATCGGCGTACATGCCCCGTTCACCACGGTCGGTCTGCCAGTTGAAGGCAGCCGCCAGCCGCCGACGGAAGTCCCCGTCGACCCGCTGCACCGCAACCTTGCCCATCCCCCAAGCGTGACGCCCACGCCCGCCCCCCGCACCGCAATTACACGGCGCCGCGAACAACGCGCGGTGGATCACCCAGGTGAGATCCGGGGATCCGGTCCCGCAACACCTCTCGCCAACACCCAACCGGCATCCACCACCTCGACGAGTCCTCTCCCGTCCGACGACTTCTTACGTCCGAAGAAGTGGAGGGACGTCTCGCCAGTTCTTCGGACGCAAGGGGTCAGGTGAGGGCTGCGCGGGGTAGGAGTTCGCCGATGATCTCGCGGGTGAAGATGTCGTAGGTGATGATCAGGAGCTGGTCGCCGGAGAGTTCGACGACCGCCGGGTTCGACTGGTCCCAGGTGTCTTGGCCGGTGTCGATGATCAGGTGCAGCGGGTCCTGGTCCCAGCGCCCGAGCGGTTCCCGGATCACCGTCGCGACCGTTGGCCGGCCCGGGTTGAACCGCTTCGACACGTCTCCGTACGCGAGCAGTACGGCGCCGTCGGACAAGGTGAGCGTGTCAGCCGACGAAGCATGCAGTCCGGACGGCTCCGGCGGCGACCAGCTGAGCCCGTTGTCGTCCGAGCGAACCAGCATCGCCTCCTCATCGGTCCTGAGCAGCGCTACGACCTGACCGCCCGGCAGCAACGTCAGCACCGGCTCGAGGTACTCCGTGTCCGGCTTCCTCCCGAGCACGACCTCCCCAGCGGCCGGCCAGGTGAGACCACCATCGGTCGACCGCACCACACTCGCCGAGTGGGCCGAGTCGCCCGGAAAGACCCCGTAGACGGGCGCGAGCAGCTCGCCGTTCGGCAACTCCAGGATCTGCCCGTGCGCGACGATGTGCCCTGCCCGGAAGCTCCGCCACACCTCGTCGGTCTGGTGATCGACCATCGCGGACCCGACCCCCACGGGCTCACCCCAAGTCGTCCCACCATCCGTCGACCGAGCCACGAGCACCGCCGGGCAAACCCACGGCCGCACCGTCCAGTCGATCTGGAACCAGCTGAGCAACAGATCCCCGTTCCCCACCTGCACCACCATCGGATCCCGGTCGTCGTACAGCGTGTCCACCACCACCCGCGGCTCCGACCACGAGACACCCCCATCGGCACTCTCCGCAGCCACGATCCGCCCCACACTCCGCACATGCCCCAGCCCTTCCCGCCAAACCACCAACACCCGCCCATCCCCCACCCGAACCGCACTGGGGAAATACGGCAACTGCCCTTGAATGGCCCGAGCGACGACGACACGTGACATGCCCGCCAAGGTAATGCGGACCGCCAGCACTCACCAACCACCCATCCGCGCGACCCATCGACCCGTCCGAGCGGCCGCGCACGCTCAGAACGACATCACCCCTCACCGCAGACAAGGCTTGCTGAGTGGTGGCCGTCCGGGCCTGTGGATACCCGGCGCCGCCGCGGGCCGGAATCCGCCACGATGTCCAGATGGCCGAAGTCGTCGAAGTGCTTGCCCGTCGAGGCGGAAGCGCGACCTTTGGCGACCTGCGGGCCGTCGTGTCAGCGCGCAGCATCCGCGCTGCGCTCGCGGCCGACCAGATTCAGCGGGTGGCGAAGGGTGTTTACGCGCTGCCCGAGGCGCCTTTGGCGTTAACCGCTGCCCGCAGCCACGGAGGTGTCATCTCCCATCTCAGTGCTGCTCAGCACTGGGGCATGAAGGTGATCACTCCGCCATCTCTGCCGCACGTCACCCTCCCACCAGGCCGCCTGCGCCGGAGTAGGGGCAGATCCTGTGTTCTCCACTGGGCCGAGGTGCCTTGCCGAGGTGATGTGACCACGCCTGTCCGGACGGTGCTCGACTGCGTCCGAACCCTGCCGTTGGCGGAAGCTCTGGCGGTCAGCGACTCCGCGCTGCACGAGGGGTTGGTCGATCCCTGTGACTTGTTCGATTCGGCGGCCGCGCTCCGCGGGCCGCACCGCAGAAGGATTCAGCAGGTCGTCGGGCTCGCGGACGGCAGAGCCGAGTCGGTGCTGGAGTCTGCCCTTCGGGCGATCCTGATCGAGGCCGGCATCGACGGTTTCATCCCCCAGATCGCCGTTCGTGAAGATCAGTTCTCCGCGCGGCTGGATCTCGGGCATCCGATCCTGAAGATCGGGCTGGAGGCGGACGGATTCGAGCACCACGGCGGGCGGACCGCCCTGGTCAGAGATTGCCGCCGGCACGTGAACCTGAGCATCCGCGGCTGGCTGGTCCTGCGGTTCAGCTGGGAGGACGTGATGTACGACCGAGAGTGGGTGATTGCGGCGGCGCGAAGGGCGGTCGGACTTCCAGCACTCAGTAAGCGGCTCCTTCACGCGGCCTGATGGCTCCGCGCCACCTGACCAGGTCCTTCATCGCGGGGTTACTGAGTGGTGGAGGTCCGGCCTTACACCGCCCGCCCACCCACGAAGGTCTTGCTGATGAGGGGGACGCCGGGGCGGTAGGCGAGGTGGAGGTGGGAGGGGGCGTTGAGGACGGTGAGGTCGGCTCGGGCGCCGGGGGTGAGGTGGCCGATGTCGGTGCGGCGGAGGGAGGCTGCGCCGCCGGCGGTGGCGGACCAGAGGGCTTCGGCGGGGGTCATGTGCATTTCTCGGACCGCCAGGGCGATGCAGAACGGCATCGAGGAGGAGTAGCCAGAGCCGGGATTGCAGTCGGTGGCGAGGGCCACGGTGACGCCGGCGTCGAGCAGGCGGCGGGCGTCGGGGTACGACGAACGGGTGGAGAACTCGATCGCCGGTAGCAGGCCGGCGACGACTCCGGTGGAGGCGAGTGCATCCACGTCCGCGTCGGTAAGGAACGTGCAGTGGTCAGCGGCGGCGGCACCGACCTCGCAGGCGACCTGGACTCCAGGGCCTTCGCCAAGCTGGTTCGCGTGGACCCTGGCGGACAAACCCGCCGCCTGTCCCGCGCGCAGGATCGCCCGCGCCTGGTCGGCGTCGAACGCACCTCGCTCGACGAAAACGTCCACCCACTTGGCGTACTTCGCCGCGGCGTCCAGCATCGGCCCGGTCACCAGGTCGACGTACCCGGCCGGGTCGTCCGCGAACTCGGCCGGTACGACGTGCGCTCCGAGGTACGTCGTCTCGTCGGTGAAGTCGGCCGCGATCGCCAGGGACCGGGCCTCGTCGGCGACGGTCAGGCCGTAGCCGGACTTGATCTCCACGGTCGTGGTTCCCTGGCCGCGCATCTCGGCGACCAGCCGGGCCACGTTCGCGGTCAACTGTTCGTCGGCGGCCTCGCGGGTGGCGTTGACCGTCGTCCGGATACCGCCGGCGCTGTACGGCTGCCCCGTCATCCGGGCGGCGAACTCCTCGGCCCGGTCGCCGGCGAAGACGAGATGCGAGTGCGAGTCCACGAACCCTGGAATCACCGCACGATCACCAAGGTCAGCCGAGCTGTCCGCGGCCGGAGCGGCCCGACGCGATCCAACCCAAGCGATCCGGCCACCCTCGACCACGATCGCCGCATCGAGTAGCTCACCCAGCAACCCACCATGCGCCGGATCGTTGGTCACCAGCGACCCGATCCCAGTCAGCAACAACGAGCTCATCCGGCAACCACCTCCGCAATCGAAGCGGCAGCACCTCGTACGACGAGACCCGGCGCGAACTGGAGTTCCTCTTCGGGGTCGACCTCGGCACGATCGGTCGTTGCCAGCCAACCCGTTCCGGTCAGGACCGAGGTCATCTGGTCACGGCCTTGATCGTGGTTGCCAGTTCGGTGGCGACGTCCAGTTTCGCGTGGTTGCCGCTGGCTACCAAGTGATTGCCAGAGACAACTACATCAGTCACATCGCCAGCGCTGGCAGCGAAAACGGCGGTCTCCACTGAAACGCCGGTACCGGCGGTTCGTACGCTGTCCAATCGCACGGCGACCAGGTCGCCCCGGGCGCCGACCTCGATCCTGCCTGCATCGGGGAACCCCAGCGAGCGATGTCCATCGGCGGTAGCGGCAGCGAGCAGTTCCGGCGCGGACCAATGACCGCGTTCCTGCGTTGCAAGGCGTTCGTCCAGCTCGACCGACCGCATCTCCTCGAACAGGTCGATCACCGCATGACTGTCGGAGCCCAAGGTCAAAGCAGATCCAGCGTCCCGCAACGCAACCGAGGGCCCGATCCCATCCGCGAGATCCCGCTCGGTGGTCGGGCAGAAGCACGAGTACGTCGCCGAGCTCCCGAGCAGCCCGACATCCACGGGCGTCAGATGAGTCGCGTGAACCACACTCGTCCGGGGACCGAGGAACCCAGCCTCGTCCAGCAGCTGGGTCGGCGTCCGACCGTGCGCCTCGAGGCAGGCGGCGTTCTCCGCGACCTGCTCGGACAAGTGGATATGCAGCGGGGCGTCAGGCAGCGCGGACGCCACCGTCCCCAGCTGATCCCGCGGCACCCCACGGACCGAATGCGCCGCCGCAGCGATCACGACCTCATCCGCACCGCGCAGGTCCAAGACGCGCGCAGCCCACCGCGAGGCATCACCATCACTGAACCGCTGCTGCGCCTCGTTCAGCGGCTGGTCGATTCCCCCTGCCACATAACAGGTGTCGAGCAACGTGATCCGCACCCCGACTTCCCGGGCCGCCGCGATCAAGGCTTCACCCATCGCGTTCGGGGCGTCGTACGGGCTGCCTCCCTCGCCGTGGTGGAGGTAGTGGAACTCGCCCACCGCGGTGATCCCGCTCAGCAGCATCTCGCCGTACACGGCTCGAGCGAGCTGGTAGTAGCTGTCCGGCGTGAGCACCGAGGCGACGGCGTACATCTGCTCGCGCCACGTCCAGAAGGTGCCCCGCTCTGTCTGAGTCCGACCGCGCAACGCTCGGTGGAATGCGTGGCTGTGACAGTTCGCCAAGCCCGGTAGAACAAGTCCGTTCAGCCGTTCTGCGTCTCCCGGAGCCGCGCCGACCTCGACCGAGGTGAACCGTCCGTCGGCGATCGTGACCAGCACGCCGTCGGCCGTTCCCGAAGGCAGCAACGCTCTTTCGCACCAGTAGGCGTTCACCGCGCGAGATCCCGCAGTACTGCGGCCAACGCCTCGACCCCGACCAGGCAGTCGTCCAGCTCTGCGTACTCCGCCGGCGAGTGCGAGACGCCGGTCGGATTCCGTACGAACAGCATCGCCGTCGGGATCCCCGCAGCCGAGAAGACCCCGGCGTCATGCCCCGCCCCGGTCGGCAGCACCGGAGCCGCACCGACCGCACCTTCCAGTACGCCGACCAACCGATCCCGCAGGCCCGGCTGGAAATCCACCACTGGCGAGACGGATTCGGCGACCATCTCGACCGTGGTCCCGTCCCGCTCAGCCCGTTCCGTCGCCTGGCGAGTGATTGCCCCCAGCAACGACTGCAGCACCTCGTCCGAAGCCGCCCGGGCATCCAGCCATGCGGTCACCTGCGACGGTACTGCGTTCGTCCCGTTCGGCTCGACGGACAACCGGCCGAAGGTAGCTCGCGCACCGGCGAGACGGGCCTGCTTGTTCGCCGCGAGGGCAGTCATCGCATACGTCAGCATCGGGTCGTGCCGGTCTTCCATCAACGTCGTGCCGGCGTGGTTCGCCTCACCGCGGAAGGTGAAACGGAACCGCCCGTGCGGCCAGATCGAAGAGGCCACGCCGAC
>NZ_DASRXP010000070.1:0-8420 GCF_035687465.1 Kribbella sp. | reverse complement strand
CCCGAGCAGGAGCGCCGCGAAGCCACGGATCCGGGACGAGCCGAGCACCGCGGTGGCACCGGCGAACGCGAGCAGCATGATCGCCAGGTAGTCCGGTGCGCCCAGGCTGATCGCGAACTTCACCACCTGCGGAGCCACCAGCACCAGCAGCGCAGTACCGATGGTGCCGGCCACGAACGAGCCGATCGCCGCCGTCGCCAGGGCCTGCGCGGCGCGTCCCGCCCGGGCCATCTTGTTGCCTTCGATGGCCGTCACCACCGACGACGACTCGCCAGGGGTATTCAGCAGGATCGAGGTGGTCGAGCCGCCATACATGCCGCCGTAGAAGATGCCGGCGAACATGATGAACGCCTGCACCGGCTCCAGCCCGTAGGTGATCGGCAGCAGCAGTGCGACCGTCATCGCCGGTCCGATGCCCGGCAGTACGCCGACCGCGGTACCGACGGTCACACCGATCAACGCGAGCAGCAGGTTCATCGGGGTCAGCACATCGCCGAACCCGTGCAGCAGGTTGGTCAGGTTGTCCATCACAGAATCCCTTGCAGCACACCGGCCGGCAGGTTCACGCCGAGCCCGATCGCGAACGCGTAGAACGTTGCCAGCGACAACCCGGCCGCGATGAAGAGGTTGCGGATGTGGTGCTTGCTGCCCAGCGCGTACGCCGAACCCCAGAACAGCAACGCCCCGCTGATCACCCAGCCGAGCGGTTCGATCAGCGCCAGGTTGACCACGAACGCACCGATCAGGAGCAGCACGGTCCGCCAGTCCACCGGACTCGTCGGGTCGACATCCTCGCCGGCCTCGGCCTCACCGGTGCCACCCCGGGCCACGTCCACGGCGTACAGGGCGGCGACGATCAGCAGCAGCACGCCGAGCAGTACGGGCACTGGCTTCGGGCCGATCGGATCGTTGCTGGTGGCAATGTGCTTCAACCGGGCGGCGTCGGCGATCACCAGGGCGCCGACGAGAGCCAGGAAGCCGCACACCGCGTACTGGGCACGATCACCGGGGGCAGGGCCGGCCTCGACCGCTGCGGACTCGCTCATGCGACGAGTCCCAGCTGGGTCAGGACGTCCGCCACCGCCTTGTCCTGTTCGGTCAGGAAGGTGCCGAACGCGTCGCCGGTGACGAAAGCGTCGGTCCAGCCGCGCTTGGCCAGCTCGGCCTTCCATTCGGCGGAATCGTGCATCTTGGTCAGCGCGTTGATCCAGACCTCCTTGTCGGCGGCGGTGATCTCCGGCGGCGCGACGATGCCACGCCAGTTGGTGAAGACCAGGTCGATGCCGGACGACTTCAGTGTCGGGATGTCCTTCAGCGCCTCGACCGGCTGCTCGCTCGTCACCGCGAGGACCCGGACCTGACCGCTCTCCACCTGGTCCTGGAACTCACCGAAACCACTGGCGCCGAAGGCGATCTTGCTTCCCAGCAGTGCGGGCAGCAGTTCGCCGCCGCCGTCGTACGAGACGTAGTTGACCTGCTTCGGGTCGATGCCGACGGTCTTCGCGAGCTGCATCGGCAGCAGGTGGTCCGGTCCGCCCGGCGACGAGCCGCCGCCGACCGCGAGCCCCTTCGGGTTCGCCTTCCAGGCGGTGACCAGGTCGCCGATCGTCTGGTACGGCGAGTTCTTCGGCACCACGATCGCGCCGGCCTCCTCGATCAGCTTCGCCAGCGGCGTGGTCTGGGTGAGGGTCGCCTTCGACTTCGAGGTGTAGGTCGCGCCGACGACGCCGAGGCCCATCTGCAGCGCGAGCTTGCCGTTGCCCTTCTCGTTCACGGTCCGCTGCAGTCCGACCGTGCCACCCGCGCCGGGAAGGTTGAAGACCTGCACGCCGGTGGCGATCTTGGCGTCGTCCATCACCTTCGCCGCGGTGCGCGCCGTGGTGTCGTAACCGCCGCCGGCGGCGTTCGGCACCATCAGCCGCAGCCCGGTGGCCGGCTTGCCGCTGTCCGTCGTAGCGTTGTCCTTGTCCGCGGTCGCGCCGCAGGCGCTCACCGCGAGGAGTGCTACAGCTGCGAGCAGTGCTGGGATCCGTGATCTCATCGGTCGTCCTTCGCCTCGAGGGAGTTCAGCCGCGTCGGGGGAGTGCAGCGCGATGATCGTGTCGTCCTGGCAGGCATCCCGTCTGCGTTGTGTCACCAGCGGAGGTTGAGTTCATTGTGGTCATGAAGCGGCGGTCGTCAGGGCGTTGTCATCGCGGCTGTTGTCCTTGAGGCTGCGGGTCATGGTCACGCGGAAGGGCAGGCGGCTCACTCTCGCAGGCCAGCTGCTGGTGCTGCAGCTGGCCATCGTGGTGGTCGTGCTCGTCGCCGTCGCGGCGGTGTCGCTCGCGCAGTCGGCGGCCACGTTCGACCGGGTCGAGGGTCGCCGGGTGACGGCCCTGGCCGAGCAGCTCTCCGGGAGCCAGACCCTCCGGCAGGGCATCCGGAATCCCGCCCCCGCCGAGGTTCTCGCGCCGTTGCTGCAGACCTCGCTGACCCAGTCGGGCGTCACCTCGATCACGGTCGCCGATCTCGACGGCCGGGTGATCGCCGCGACGAACCCGACGTTGATCGGCAGCCGGCTGACCCTGGGCGATCCCGGTGTCGCCCACGGGCGTGGCTGGTCCGGTGAGCTGACTGTCGATGCTGGCTCCGAGCTGGTTTCCCAGGTCCCGGTCCTGAGTCAGGGCACGGATCCACAGGGCCGGCCGGACGGCTCGCTCGGCGAGCAGATCGGCACGGTGATGGTCGGTGAGGCCTCTCCGTCGATCTGGCAGCGGCTGCGTGGCGCCTCGTCGTACCTGCTGATCTATCTGGGCATCGCGAGTGTCCTCGGCCTGCTCGGCTCCTGGCTGCTGGGACGCCGGATCAAGCGTCAGACCCTCGGCCTCGAGCCGCGCGAGATCGCCGGCCTGGCCGAGCACCGGGAGGCGATGCTGTACGGGCTGGCCGAGGGCGTCGTCGCGCTGGATCCGCACCTGCGCGTGACGCTGGTGAACGATGTCGGCCGGCGACTCCTCGACCTGCCGGAGCAGGCGGTCGGGATGAGCTTGGCCGAGCTGGGGATCGAAGGCCGGCTGCGCGAGGTGCTGGCCGGCGAGCACACCGGTGACGAGGCCCGCGACGCCGTCGTCGTACGCCGTGGCCGGGTGCTGGTGATGAACCGGATGAGTGTCACCAAGGACGGTCACTCGCTCGGCTCGGTCACCACGCTGCGGGACCGGACCGAGCTGGCCCAGCTGGAACGCGAGCTCGGCTCGTTCCGCAGCTCGACCGAACTGCTGCGCGCCCAGACCCACGAGTTCGCCAACCAACTGCACACCATCTCCGGCCTGATCCAGATCGGGGAGTACGACGAGGTCGTCCGCTACGTCGGCGCGCTGAACCGTTATCGTGAGTCGCTCGACCTGACCGTGACCCGGCGGGTCCACGACAACGCGGTCGCCGCCCTGTTGATGGCGAAGTCCTCGGTCGCGGCCGAACGCCGTGTCGAGCTCCGCGTTTCGGAACGCACCACCCTGCTCCGGTTGGAGCCGGAGATGTCGGCCGACGTGGCCACTGTGGTCGGGAACCTGGTCGACAACGCGGTCGATGCCGCCGCACTGTCCGGTACTCCGCTGTCGCCGGCCTGGGTCGAGGTGGAGCTGCGGCAGGACGCGTCCAGCGTGGAGATCGTGGTCCGCGACTCCGGTCCCGGGGTCGCGCCCGGGCTGGCCCAGGAAGTCTTCGCGCACGGCTTCACCACGAAGGCGGCGGCCGGTGGTGAGCGCGGGATCGGCCTGGCGATGACCCGGCTGGTGTGCCGTCGCCGCGGCGGCGAGGTCGCGGTCACGAACACCGAAGACGGCGCCGTCTTCGTCGCGCGGATGTCCGTCAAGCGCCTGCCGGAGGGAGCCCGATGATCACCGTCCTGGTCGTCGACGACGATTTCATGGTCGCCCGGATCCACCGCAGCTTCGTGGACCGGGTGGACGGCTATCAGGTCGTTGGTACTGCGAACAGCGGCGAACAGGCGCTCACCGCGATCGACGAACTGCAGCCCGACCTGGTGCTGCTCGACCTGTACCTGCCCGACATCTTCGGCCTGGATCTGATCGCCCAGCTGCGAGCTCGGAAACCGGACTGCGACATCTTGGTGATCACCGCGGCCCGCGAGGCCGAGGCGGTCCGCGGCGCGGTCCGGCAGGGCGTGGTGAACTACCTGCTGAAACCGTTCGGCTTCGAAGATCTGCGGTCCAGGCTGCAGGAGTACGCGCGTCGCCGCACGAGCGTCCTGGACACAGTGACCAGTCAGGCCGACGTGGACCGCGTACTCGCCCCGAACCGGCCGGGCCGGGTGACGACGCGGCTGCCGAAGGGCCTGAGTCAGGAAACCGCGGACCTGGTGGCCGCGGCGGTCCGGGCGGCCGTGACGAACCTGTCCGCCGCCGAATGCGCTGAGAAAGTCGGAATCTCCCGGGTCAGCGCCCGCCGCTATCTCGAGTACTTCTGCAGCTCCGGCCAGGTCGACGTCGCCCTGCGCTACGGAACCACCGGCCGCCCGGAACGCCGGTATCGCTGGCGAGCCTGAGCCCGTAGTACGGGGGTATTAGTCTGCTCGGCATGCCGCTGTATTCCTTTGAGGGCGTCAGCCCGACCGTGCACCCGGAAGCCTGGATCGCGCCGACCGCCACCCTCGTCGGTGACGTGGTCGTCGAGAAGGGTGCCTCGATCTGGTACGGCGTGGTCGCGCGCGCCGATCTCGGCCGGATCATCATCCGGGAGGGCGCGAACATCCAGGACAACTCGGTGTTGCACGTCGGTGGAGGCGGGCTCTGCGAGGTCGGTAAGGACGCCACCGTCGGGCATCAGTGCCTGGTCCACGACTGTGTGATCGGGGAGCAGGCGCTGATCGGCAACGGGGCGATCGTGCTCGACGGCGCGGTGGTCGGCAAGCGCACGCTGATCGCCGCGGGCGCCACTGTGACGCCGGGCTCGGAGATCCCGCCGGAGTCGGTCGCGCTCGGCAGTCCGGCGAAGAAGATCATCCCGCTGGAAGGCACCGCCAGGCTCTTCGTCGACCACAACGCCGCGGTCTACCACGACCTCGCCCGCCGCCACGCCGCCTCCGTCGAACTAGTCGAAGAGTAGTGCGCCGTGTCGGACTAGCTCGACCCCACCATCGAGCTAGCCCTCAACGTCGGGCTAGTCCAGGAGCCTTGGTGCCAGCTTGCCCTTGGCGTCGAGTGGTTCCACCTTCGCGATCTTGGCGTCCCTGACCGGGACCACCACCGCGAAGAACCGCTGGCTGCGGGAGGTCGGCGTACCGACTGCCTCTGTCTGGTACGACCCGCCGCTGGCTAGCGTCACCTTCACCGTGCGGGCGTCGAAGTGGGCGACGCCGTACACGAGGGTGTAGCCGAGCTTCCGCAGATCCGGCTTCGTTCCACGAGTCGCCGTCAAGGTGCGCCACTCGGCGCGAGCGCCGGGCTGGTGGACGTCGAAGCAGTTCGCGGCATCGAAGACACCCTGCGGGACAACCTCGAGACAGCCGCCGTTCTCATTGGAATCAGTGGCCTGGTACGACACCATGCCCCAAGGGCGACCGTCGAGCTTGGTCTCCGGCTGGACGTAGTAGCCGTGCGGACGGAACGCGTTCGCGTCGGGCAACTTGGTGAACAGCTGGTCCGACCACGGCGCCGCCAGCGGGAAGGTCGGCAGGTTCCCAGGGGTCTCGAGCGACTTGGGGGAGTTGCGCGGTGTCGGGACCATCATGTCGCCGCCGGTCGGGCTGGTCGGGACGGCGGTGGGCGACATCACGGTCTGAGGCAGCTGACCCACCGGCGGTTCGCTTTGTGGAGTGCCCGCCAATGCCTGGCTGGCCAGCACAATCCCGGCTGTCAGTACTGCGATCCCTCCGGTCGACGCCGCTGCCCGGCGACGACGGATTCGGCGTACCCGTTGGTTGACGGCCGGAGCCGGATCGGAGAGCCCCGCGTCCGGGTCGCTCAGGCCGAGCAGTCCGTCGCGGAGCCGGTCGAGATCGAGTTGATCGTTCATCGGTGCACCTCCTGGGTCTGGGTGGCGAGAGTGGTCCGCAGTACTGCGAGTCCGCGGCTGGCGTGCGATTTCACCGTTCCGACGGAACAACCGAGCAACTCGGCGACCTCCTGTTCGGGGAGATCCTCGGCGTACCGGAGGAAGATCACCGCGCGCTGCTTCGGGCTCACGGTCCGCAGTGCCTGCCGGAGCGACTCCCGGTCGTCCACCTGGCTGGTCTGTGCGGTGGCCGGCAGTTCGGGTAGTTCGGCCGTGGCGTGCTCACCCCACCAGCGCCGGCGGCGCCTGGACAGGAACGTGGTGAGCACGATCCGGCGCAGGTAAGCCTCCGGGTTCTCGTCGAAGACCTTGGTCCAGTGGAACCACAGCTTCGCGAGCGCCTCCTGGGCCAGATCCTCGGCATGACCGTGGTCGAGCGTCAGCGCTGTCGCCAGCCGGACGGTCGCGGGCCAGCGGGCCCGGACGAACTCGTCGAACCCTTCCTGGTTCTGCATCCGTTCACCCCTCTCACCCCATCAACGCCCTGACCATCCCTCCAGGTTGAGGCCGACCAGGGTCAGCCCGCTGGATCGGGCTCCAGCGCGGCGGCGGCGGACCGGAGTACGAGCTGGGCCGCATCCGGGGAGGGTTTCGGGGTACCGGCAGTGGCGGACGTGCCGCCCGGCCGTCCGCCGCAGAAACGGGAGAGGAAGCACTCGTCATGACCGACAGCAAGAAGGTCGCGTTCCTGGTCGCCGCCGAGGGCATCGAGCGGGTCGAGCTGACCGAACCGTGGGAGGCCGTGAAGGACGCCGGCCACCAGCCGGTCCTGCTCAGTCCGAAGAGCGGTGAGGTGCAGACCTTCGACCATTTGACCGCCGCCGAGAAGCGACCGGTCGACCAGGCGGTCGGGGATGCGTCCGTCGGCGACTTCGCCGCGCTGGTACTGCCGGGTGGGGTCGCGAATCCGGACGCACTGCGGACAGACGAGAAGGCAGTCGCGTTCGTGAAGGAGTTCGTGAACTCCGGCAAGCCGGTGGCGGCGATCTGTCACGCGCCATGGACGCTGATCGAGGCGGATGTGGTGCGGGGTCGCACGCTGACGTCGTGGCCGAGCGTGCAGACCGACCTCCGGAACGCCGGCGCGACGTGGGTCGACGAGGAGGTCGTCACGGACGGCAATCTGATCACCAGCCGCAAGCCCGACGACCTCCCTTCCTTCAACAAGACATTGCTGGAGGTACTCGCCGATTGAGGTGGCGCGGCGTTACTGTTCGGTAGGGATGCCGGGCAGGGGAGGGTTCGCCGATGGCGGAGGTACGACACGTCACGGGGCTGCGGAGTCGGTGGCTGGTGATCGCCGCGTTCGCGTTGGTCGGTGCGGCGACGCAGTTGGTCTGGCTGAACTTCGCCGGCGTGACCACAGTCGCTGCTTCGCGGTACGGCGTCTCGGAGAACGCGATCGGCTGGCTCGCCCAGGTCTTTCCCTTGCTGTACGTCGTCCTCGCGATCCCGGCCGGACTCATTCTGGACCGCTGGTTCCGCAGCGGGTTGATCGTCGGCGCTGTCCTGACCGCGCTCGGTGCTGTGCTCCGTTTGATCGGCGACGACTACAGCTGGCTATTGATCGGGCAGATCGTTGCCTCGGTCGCCCAACCGCTGGTACTGAACGCCGTCACCGGCATCACCGGCCGGTACCTCGAGGAGAGGGACCGGCCGACCGGTATCGCCGCCGGGACAGCCAGCATCTTCGCAGGCATGGTGATCGCCTTCCTGCTGGCCGCCGTACTGCCTGACAGCTCGGATCTCCCGACGATGCTGGTGATCACCGCTGTCTTCTCGGTCGTTGCCGCTGCCGCGATGATTGTTGCCCTGCGCAAACCTGGTGAGCACAAGGTGGAACGACGGCGCCCCGACCGGAATGCGCTGCGGCTCGCGTGGGGCGATCCGTTGATCAGGCGTCTCTGTTTGCTGGCGATCTTCCCGTTCGGCGTTTTTGTTGCCATGACCACCTTTGCGCAGGCGCTGCTCGAACCAGCCGGCGTCTCCGGTGAGACTGCGAGCACGATCCTGCTGGTGAACGTCGTCGCGGGCGTGATCGGCAGTGCAGTGGTGCCGGTGATCGTGGTGCGCCGGAGGGCGGAGTCGTCCTTGCTGGTGTTGAGCTTGACGGTAACCGCATTCGCCTGTGTGCTGCTCGCGGTGGTGCCTGGTGTGGTGGTGGGGTTCGTCGCGATCACGGTGATCGGGTTCCTCTTGCTCCCCGCGTTGCCGATTGTGCTGGAGCTGGTTGAGCGTCGTACCGGCGAGGCTGAGGGAACCGGGGCAGGGTTGATCTGGATGGCGGGGAACCTGGGCGGCCTGCTCGTCGCGGTGGCCGTCGGCCTGTTGGTGGATCACCCTTTGATCGCGTTCCTGGTGAT
>NZ_DASRXP010000069.1:0-7878 GCF_035687465.1 Kribbella sp. | reverse complement strand
CGCAGTACGGGTGAGGTCTTCGTCGGTCACGGTGTACGGCGCGTGGGGGCCGAGGCTGGCGGTGATTCTTGGGGGTCGGCCGTTGGCGGCTTGGACGCCTCGGGCTCGGAGCTGGCGGGCTGCTTCGAAGGCGGCTTCGCGTCCCTCGACGCCGGTCGACGAGAAGAAGGTGGGCGCGAGGTCGGCGCGGATACCGGTCTCGAGTGCTGCTTCGGCGATCTGGTCGGCGTGGAAGTAGTGGTCGACGAACGTGGTCACACCGGCCAGCAGCATCTCCGCGCAAGCGAGCCTGGCGCCGACCCGGACGCGCTCAGGCGTCAGGTTCATCTCCATCGGCCAGATCTTCTGGTTGAACCAGTCATCGATCGACACGTCCTCGGCCGCGCCGCGCATCATCACCATCGGACTGTGCGTATGCGAATTCGTCAGCCCTGGCACGGCGATCAACCCAGTCGCATCAACCACCTCCAGGCCATCACGCCGGTCAGCCTGAGGCACTTCGGTCGGGATGACTGCGGTGATCATGCCGTCCTCGATATGGATGTCCTGGCCCTCGTCTACCCAGCACTCCCCCGTCTCGGGAACCACCAGCACCGAACAGTTCCGGATCAGCACCTGCGTCATCGACCCTCCACCTCGCCTTGGCAACCCCTCGAAGTCTCACCCATCCGTAGGTCCACTCGAGTGGGACCCGCTTCAGCGCTGCTCGATTGCGGCAAGGCGCTGTTCGTAGGCGGCCCAGCAGCGGCAGGACGTGGTGCGGCAGAGCAGAGCGCCTGGGTCGGCGCGGATCAGTCGCTGGGCGACCGCGAGAACTGCGGCGATCGGTACCAGTCGCGCCAGGCAGGCGCCGATCTGGGTGGTGCGGGTGGCACTGCTCAGCGCCGGCTCTATTCGGCCGAAGCGATGGCTTTCGCCGGAGATATTGGGCAGCTCCATCCAGACGCCGGGGCCCGCCTTTGCATAGCGGTAGAAGCGCGAACGGCCGAGCTGCTGTTCGGCGAGGTGGATCGTCGTGTTGGAGGTGTGGGTGACGCCGAGGAGCAGGACCTGTCCACCGAGCATGCCGAGCGTCTCGATCGGTGCCAGCGGGTGATCCATCGTCTGCGAGCCGACCAATTGGTCCGCAGCCCGGCCGACGGCGAGATACGAGAAGAGCGGATGGGTACTGCGTCGGTGGGGCTGGGTCAGCCGCATCGTCTCAGGGATGACGCCGAGCCAACGATCGATCGGGGTGTCGGGCGAGAACTGCACAGCGCCTGCCAACTGCTTGTCGAACTCCTCCCAGGTGGCGCACGGTTCGAAAGCGTTCATCGGCCGAGCGAGTCCGGGCGGTGCGCCGACGCCGGTGAGGTCCCACGATCCCGCCGGCACCATCACCGTGCCGCACACGCTCACCAGTGCGGAACCGACCGCCTCTGCTCCCCCATCGACCTGACCGAACGAGCTCAGGGACGAGTGCACGATGACATCACTGGTCCGATCCAGCCCGAGCCTCCTCAGTCCGGCCGCGATCTCTGCCTCAGTGACCCTCGCGTGACTCTGCACGTCGCAAGCATGCCGCGCCCGAGGCTTGGTGGACTCCCCACCAAGTCCAGGTCGACAGCAAGTCGCCTCGGTGCACTCCGATGGGTCGGCGATCAGAGGCATGTCCTTCGGCCGATGAAGCGGAACCAGAGGCTGGTGTCGGATCGGGGCAGAGGTGTTCGTAGCAAGGGTGAGACGCCGCCCAGGGCGTCCGAGGAGAAGGGGGCAAACCGAAATGTTCACCACCGACTGCGTCAAGGCCGAAGTCACCTACCGCCGCGAGCGTCTCACCCGTGACTACGGCCGGCGGACGTCTGAGCGGACGTGGTGCCGCCGGATCTGGCCGACGTCCCGCAGATCGAAGGCATACGACCGCACCGTCGCCGGCGACCGGCCCACCGAGCTCAGGGAGCATCGACAACACTCCAGATAGCGGCGACAATCCGTCACACCCGCTACGAGCCATGTCGCTGCCTCAGCTCCGGGGAAGACATCGTCACGAAGGCTCAAGGGAACAAGTGTTCGAGTGTCGGGTAGGATGGGGTCATGGCTGCTGACCTTCAGGCCTCCTTGCTGGATGCTTTTGAGGATCCTGCCCTGGGTTCGCTGGACGGGATCCAGCGGACGGAGCTCAGTCGGGGCGCGTGGATCGATGTGTTGCCGCGGTGGTTGACCGGGGCGGATCAGGTGTATGAGCGGCTTGCTGCCGACGTTCCTTGGCGGGAAGAGCGCCGGCAGATGTACGACCGGATGGTCGACGTGCCGCGGTTGCTGTGCTTCTACGGGGAGAACGAGGACCTTCCGTTGCCGATCCTGGACGAGGCACGGGACCTGCTCAGCGAGCACTACGCCGCGGAACTCAGGGAACCGTTCCGGACCGCTGGTTTGTGCTTCTATCGCGACGGGCGCGACAGCGTCGCCTGGCATGGCGACAGGATCGGCCGTGGCGACCGTGAGGACACGATGGTCGCGATCCTGTCCGTGGGTGAGCCGCGGGTGCTCGCGCTGCGTCCCAGGCCCGGGCACGTCAGCGGTCCGGTCAAGGGCAGCATCAGGCATCCTCTCGGGCATGGCGACCTGATCGTCATGGGCGGGTCGTGCCAGCGCACCTGGGAGCACGCGATTCCCAAAGCGTCCGGTCGGATCGGCCCCCGGATCAGCATCCAGTTCCGGCCGCAAGGCGTGCGCTAGACACAGCGGGGAGGTTGAGGGCGTGGACCTCGGTCGGGCTGGCGATGTAGAAACCGAGGAGATTGATGGTGGCTGCTTGGCAGATGTGCGTTGCTGCTTCGGCCCATTCGGTATCGACCTCGGGCCACTCGGGCGGGCCGGGGCGACCGAGGGCGAGGAGCAGGGACCGGCGGGGGTACTCCTGGAGGGCACCGAGAACGGGCTTCAGGGCCACCGCGCAGTCGGACGGCTGGAGATCGTTGAAGTGGCCTGACAGGTCGATGCCGATGGCTGCCAGGTAGCGGTCTTGTTCGTCGCAGATCAGGGCTGTGAAGACGCCCCGCCGCCGCTCGCCCTCGTTGACGAACAGATCGACGACATCGGCGGCGAGCTCGGGGTCCGAGAGGGACAGCGCGGACCAGTTCTTGGGAAGGTTGAGATAGGTCATACAAACAAGGTGCCGTCGCTTTCGCGACCAGCCCACGGTTATCCACAGACCAATCCGGCAGGTCATCCACCCAACAATTGGCCCACCAAGGTAGGCATGAATTGGATCTGACCGCTGGGCCGCCAGGCTCCTAGGCTCGAGTTGTCGAGAGCAGAGGGAGACCTGAGATGACCACCACCGCGACAGACCGCACCGCCCCTGGCACCCGCGCCGCGCGGCTCCTGCCGCCCGCTGGAGCGCCGAGGAACCTCGCATTCGCCCAGCTGGCCAACTCGGTCGGCGACGGCGCCTTCATCGTCACCTCGGCGCTCTTCTTCATCAGGGTCGTCGGACTGTCCACAGCGCAGGTCGGCCTGGGTCTGACGGTCGCCTGGCTGATCGGCTTCCTCGCCGGCGTCCCGCTGGGCCACCTGGCCGATCGGAAAGGTCCGCGAGGGGTCGCCATCCTGCTGGCCCTGTCCACCTCAGCGTCAGTGGCTTCGTTCCTCTTCGTCCGAAGCTTCCCGCTCTTCCTGGTCGCCGCGATCGCCTACGCGATCAGCCAGACCGGTCTCACAGCCGCACGACAGGCCTTGCTCGCCGGCCTGGTCGAGCCAGCCGAGCGCACTCGCATCCGGGCGTTCCTGCAGTCCACTGTCAACGCAGGACTCGCTGTGGGCGCTGCACTCGGTGGAGTCGCCCTGCGGTTCGACACGGCCCCGGCGTACCTCACGGTGTTCGCGATCGACGCAGCCAGCTTCCTGATCGCGGCCGCACTGATCCACCGCGTGCCCGCGGTCGCCGCACACACCCTGCGCGTCGCCGGTGAGCCACGGCTCGCAGTACTGCGGGACCGGCCGTACGCAGTACTGGCTCTGCTCAATGCGGCGATGTTGATGTTCATGCCGCTGCTGAGCCTGGTTGCGCCGCTGTGGATCGTGGAGCGCACGAATGCGCCGGGCTGGGTTGTCGCCTCCCTGTTGGTGATCAACACGATCGGCGTGACGCTGTTCCAGGTACGGATCGCCCGGGGCGTCACCAATCTCCGGACAGCCACCCGCTCGGTCCGGTTCGCCGGAGTTGCCATGCTCGCGGCTTGCGCGGTGTTCGCGCTCTCTGCCTTCGGAATGGGGCCGGCCACCGCAGCCGCAGTACTGGCTGTTGCTGCTGCACTACTGACCTTCGGTGAGATGAAGCTGGCGTCCGGGGCCTGGGAGATCAGCTTCGGGCTGGCACCGGCGGACAAGCAGGGCCAGTACCAGGGCTTCTTCGGCACGGGACCCGCAATCGCGCGCATGTTGGGCCCGGCGCTGCTCACCACCCTGGTACTCGGCTGGGGCGCCGCCGGCTGGATGGTGGTCGGTGCACTGTTCCTTGGGACCAGTTGCGCGACTGGTCCCGCCGTACGATGGGCTGCACGGACGCGGCCCGCCAGCAAGGTGGTCCAGCCGTCTCTGGTGGAGGGGAACGCAGCCTGATGGAGCTAACCGGACTGGTCGAGATCACCTCGTACGACGAGCTGCGCGAGGTGGTCCCAGAGCCTCTCGAGCACGCAGCCGGCAAGGTCCGCAAGGAGCTGCACGACCTCGACAAGGAGTGGCTCGCGGCCTCGCCCTTCTGCTTGATCTCCACCGCCGCCGCGGACGGCAGCTGCGACGTCTCCCCCAAGGGCGACCCGGCCGGCTTCACGCTGGTACTGGACGACAACACCATCGCGATCCCGGAGCGAGCGGGCAACCGCCGCGTCGACGGCTTCACCAACATCATCACCAACCCGCACGTGGGCCTGATCTACCTGATCCCCGGCCGCGGCGAGACCCTGCGGATCAATGGCCGGGCCCGGATCATCAAGGACGCGCCGTTCTTCGACGCCATGGTGGTGAAGGGCAACCGCCCGCAACTGGCGCTGCTGGTAGAGATCGAGGAGATCTTCCACCACTGCTCGAAGGCGTTCCTCCGGTCCAAGGTGTGGAAGCCCGAGACGTGGGAGCCCGAGGCCGTACCGAGCCGGGCGAAGATCGCGAAGGCCCTGGACCGGCAGGACTCCGAGCTGGCCGAGCTGGAGGAGTACTACGGACCGAAGTACGAGGCGGGCATCTACAACGTCAAGTACTGAGTACTGCAGGCGGAGCAGCACGAAGTACTCCGTGGCGCCGATGACACCGGGTTGCCCGGCCCTCTACCGTTCGGAGGGTGAGCACTACTGAGCCGACCGTGCGGTCCCGCGCCAAGCGGGTGGCGCTGCCTGCGTTCATGAGCATCGTGGCGGTCGTCGGCTCGTTCGGCGCTGCCCGTGGTCAGGCGGAGCGCACCGACCCGGACTGGTTCATGGTCGTGCTGGTACTGATCGGCTCGGTCTCGCTCTACTGGCTCCGCACCCGGCCAGTTCTGGTGCTGTGGGCAACCGTCGGGTCGACGCTCGTCTACATGCTGATGCAGTACGCGTACGGCCCGGTGATCTTCAGCTTCGTGATCGCCGTCTTCAGTGCAGTCCGCACCGGGCACCGGGCGGCTGGGTGGACAGCGATAGCGGCCCTGTACGGCGGGCACGTGGTCGGCCGGATCATCCTCGGGATCAACGAGGACGGGGTCATGCAGATCCTGCTGATCGCCGGCTGGTTCATTGTGCTGGGAATCGTCGCTGAGCTGTTCCACGTCCAGCGCGAACGGGCCAATGCGGCTGCCCAGACCCGCAAGGAAGAGGAACTACGCAAGGCCGGTGAGGAGCGACTGCGGATCGCCCAGGAGCTGCACGACGTGGTGGCTCATCACATCTCCCTGATCAACGTGCAGGCCTCTACAGCGCTGCACCTGGTCGACAGGCAACCCGAGCAGGCGGCGCCTGCGCTCTCCGCGATCAAGGACGCCAGCAAAGAGGCGCTGGTCGAGCTCAGGTCGATCGTGGGCATCCTGCGTTCGTCCGACGAGTCCGCGCCGCGGCAGCCGGTTGCAGGACTCGATCGGCTCGATCACCTGATCAGCCGGACCTCGCGTGCGGGCCTGGAGGTGCATGCGATCGTGCACGGGGACCCACGGCCGCTACCGACCGGCCTGGACCGCGCTGCGTTCCGCATCATCCAGGAGTCGCTGACCAACATCGTCAGGCACGCCAAGGCGACCGCGGCGACCGTGCGGATCCAGTACGGCGAACAAGCGCTCGTGCTGCAGGTGGACGACGACGGTGAATCGCTCACCGGTCCGCCGAAAGAGGGCAACGGGATCATCGGCATGCGCGAGCGAGCCACAGCCCTCGGCGGCAGCCTCACCGCAACCCGCACGTCCACGGGCGGGCTGCGCATCACCGCCCAGCTACCGCTCTGACCCGCGCTAGAGGCGCCGGCGGTCACCAGGCAGGCGCGACGCAGTACGGGGTGTCAGGGCAAGTGGACGTGGGAGGGGTTGAGCTCCGCGACGGTGGAGGCGCCGAGGAGGGCCATGGTGCGGCGGACCTCCTTGGTGAGGATCTCGGCCGCGCGGGCGACGCCTCGCTCGCCGCCTGCCATCAGGCCGTAGAGGTAGGCCCGGCCGACCAGACAAGCGTCGGCGCCGAGAGCAAGAGCGGCAACGATGTCGGCGCCGCTCATGATGCCCGTGTCCAGATACACCTCGGCGTCCGTGCCTACGGCCTTGCGGACGTCCGGCAGGATACGCAGCGGTGTCGGGGCACGGTCGAGCTGGCGCCCGCCGTGGTTCGACAGCACGATCGCGTCGGCGCCGGCGTCGACCACCCGACGAGCGTCGTCGACGGTCTGGATGCCCTTGACGATCAGCGGTCCGTCCCAGATCGAGCGCAGCCAGGTCAGGTCGTCGATCGTCATCGTCGGGTCGAACAGCTTGTCCAGCAGTTCGGCGACGGTGCCGTCCCAGGTGGACAGCGACGCGAACGTCAACGGCCGCGTGGTCAGCAGATTGGCCCACCACGCCGGATGCATCGACGCATCCAGCACAGTCTTGACCGTCAACGACGGCGGGATCGTGAAGCCATTCCGTACGTCGCGCAGCCGCGCCCCCGCGACCGGCACGTCGACCGTCAGCATCAAAGCCTCGTACCCCGCGGCGGCTGATCGCTTGACCAGGTCCTCCCCCGCGTCCCGGTCCTTCCACACGTACAACTGGAACCACTTCCGCGCATCGGGTGCGGCGGCCGCGACGTCCTCGATCGAGGTGGTTCCCATCGTCGAGAGCGCGTACGGGATGCCGAGCCGCTCGGCGACCTTGACGACAGCACTCTCGCCTTCGTGGTTCATCATCCGGGTGAATCCGGTCGGCGCGAAGGCGAACGGCAGCTCGGACCGCCGGCCGAGCATGTCGGTGCCGAGGTCGATCTCGGAGACGTCGCGCAGGATCGACGGCCGCAGCTCCATCTCGGAGAACAGCCGCCGGGCCCGCTGCAGGCTGATCTCCGCCTCGGCCGCCCCATCGGTGTAGTCGAAGACAGAGCGCGGCGTACGGCGCTTCGCGATCGACCGGAGATCCGCGATGGTGAGCGCTTTCTCGAGCCGGCGATCGGTCGCGTTCACGGTCACCGGCTTGGGCCGCAGCAAGGGCTTGAGCTCGGACCAGCGGGGCATCTGGCGATCGGTCATCAGGGCTCTCTCCAGGCGGCGACGGTGTGGTCGGACCACAGCATATCCTGTGGTCCGACCACACAGCTACACTCGCCCGTGTGAAGAACTACGAGCTGGTCCTGAACCGGGTCGAGGCCGATCTCGCGGCCGGCCGGCTGCGGCTCGGCGGGAGACTCCCTGGGGAGC
>NZ_DASRXP010000068.1:0-23728 GCF_035687465.1 Kribbella sp. | reverse complement strand
CCGGCCACCGAGCTGCGGCTCGGCTACTTCCCGAACGTCACCCACGCCGCCGCCCTGGTCGGCCTCGACAAGGGGCTGTTCACCAAGGAGCTCGGCAGCACGAAGCTGGTGCCGACCAAGTTCAACGCCGGCCCGGAGGCGGTCGGTGCGCTGCTGGGCGGCTCGCTGGACGCCTCGTTCATCGGGTCGGGGCCGGCCATCAACGCCTACGCCAAGTCCGAGGGCGAGGCGGTTCGGCTGGTCGCCGGAACGACCTCGGGCGGCGCTCAGCTGGTGGTCAAGCCGACCATCACCAAGGCCGCGGATCTGGCCGGCAAAACCATCGTCACCCCGCAGCTCGGCAACACCCAGGACGTCTCGCTGAAGAAGTGGCTGGCGGAGCAGAACCTGACCAAGACGGTGAAGGTCACCAATCTGGAGAACGCCCAGACGCTGGACGCCTTCCAGAAGGGCGACGTCGACGGGGCCTGGCTGCCCGAGCCCTGGTCCTCCCGGCTGGTCCTGGACGCCGGCGCGAAGGTGCTGCTGGACGAGGCGACCCTCTGGCCGGGCGGCAAGTTCCCGACCACCGTGCTGATCGTCCGGACCCAGTTCCTGCAGGAGCACCCCGAGACGGTGAAGCAGTTGCTGACCGGCCTCGTCGCCGCCATCGACTTCAGCAACACCGACAAGACCGCGGCCAAGACCGTGGTGAACGACCAGTTGAAGGAACTCACCGGCAAGGCACTGAAGCCGGTCGTGATCGACCGCGCTTTCGCCAACATCGAGATCACCGCCGATCCGATCGCGGCGCAGTTCCCGCAGCTCGCCAAGGACCAGGTCACCGCAGGCATCGCGAAGACGGCACCGGCAGTCGCCGGGTTCGCCGACTTCGGACCGCTGAACGACGTCCTCGCGAAGGCCGGCAAGCCGCCGGTCGACGCCGCCGGACTGGACAAGAAGTAAGCCCCGCTCCGCAGCAACGGCGCAGCAAAAGGCCGCAAAGAGGGCCGCAACCCGGCCGCAATCAGGAGGCAGACGATGACCGCGACAGTAGAGGCTCCGAAGACCGTGGGTACCGGCGTCCGGCCGGTCCGGTTCCACCAAGTGGGCAAGGCCTTCGGCCAGGGCCGGAAGGCGGTGGTCGCGCTCGAAGGGGTCGACCTCGAGGTCGGCGTCGGTGAGTTCGTCTGCCTGCTGGGCGCCTCGGGCTGTGGCAAGACCACCCTGCTCAACCTGGTGGCCGGGCTGGACGAGCCGACCACCGGCAGGATCGAGCTGAGCTCGTCCCGGCCGGCGGTCGTGTTCCAGGAGCCCGCGTTGATGCCGTGGCTGACCGCTGCAGGCAATGTCGAGCTGCCGCTGCGCATGGCTGGCGTGTCGAAGTCCGAGCGCCGCGCTAAGGCCGCCGAGCTGCTCGAGCTGGTGCGGCTCAAGGGGCTCGGCGACAAGCGGCCGCACGAGCTCTCGGGTGGGATGCGGCAGCGGGTCGCGCTGGCCCGCGCGCTTGCCTCGACCACGGACAACACCGGCTCGGGCGCGGGCAAGCCCTCGCTGCTGCTGATGGACGAGCCGTTCTCCGCCCTCGACGCGATCACCCGCGACGTACTGCAGGGCGAGCTGCTGCGGATCTGGCGCGCCACCGGTACGGCGATCCTGTTCGTCACCCATGACGTCCGTGAGGCGGTCCGCCTCGGTCAGCGCGTAGTACTGCTGTCGTCACGGCCTGGACGTGTTGTCCGGCAGTGGGATGTCGAAGGACTGTCCGGAGCGGGTGAGATCGGCGCGGTGGACGAGATCAACGCGGCGCTCAGGAAGGTGATTAGCAGTCATGCCGCAGCCTGACAGCACCGGCTTGCAGGACCGCGCGCAGGACGACCAGTACTCCGGGTCGGTGGAGGCCGGTCTGGACGCGCTGGACACGCCGGTCAACTCGCCGGACGGCAGCCTGCTGCGGCGGATCGCCGGCCGGGTGCTGCCGCCGATCGGCGCGATCGTGCTGCTGGTGGTGGTCTGGCAGATCCTCTGGGCCGCCGCGTTCTGGGAGGAGTTCAAGCTGCCGGCGCCGGCCGCCGTCTGGTCGCAGATCTGGCAGCTGGTGACATCCGGCGACATCCTCGAGCTGTTCTGGGTCTCGGTGCATCGCGCGGTGATCGGCTTCGGGCTCTCGTTGCTGATCGCGGTGCCGCTCGGGCTCGCGATCGCCAACATCACCGTGGTCCGGCGCGGCATCGGCCCCCTGGTCTCGGGACTGCAGAGCCTGCCGTCGGTGGCTTGGGTGCCGGCCGCGATCCTGTGGTTCGGCCTGAACGACCGGGCGATCTACTGGGTCGTGCTGCTCGGTGCCGTGCCGTCGATCGCGAACGGGCTGGTGTCCGGGCTGGACCAGGTCCCGCCGATCCTGCCGCGGGTCGGCAAGGCCCTCGGGGCGGGACGGCTCGGCGGGATTCGCTACATCTTGCTGCCGGCTGCGCTGCCCGGGTTCCTGGGCGGCCTCAAGCAGGGCTGGGCCTTCTCCTGGCGGTCGCTGATGGCCGCCGAACTCATCGCGACCTCACCCGATCTGGGCGAGGGACTCGGGCAGTATCTGCACAACGGCATGTCGCTGTCGGACATCTCGATGGTGTTCGCCGGCATCCTGCTGATCTTCGTTGTCGGGGTCGGGATCGAGCTGCTGGTGTTCCGTCCACTGGAGAACTCGGTACTTCGGGCGCGCGGTCTGACCCGGGCAAGCTGACCAGCGCCGTACTGTGGGAGCGTGGTCCGATACTTGCCGTTCCTGATCAGCGTGGGACTGAGCATCTACGCGCTCTTCTCCTGCATCCAGACCCGCAACGAGGACGTGCCCTACCTGCCCAAACTGGTGTGGGTCGTGCTGATCGTCTTCGTGCCCTTCGTGGGCCCGATCGTCTGGCTCCTGGCGTCTCGCAGATCCGCGTCCGCGCAAGCGCCACGGCCGGCGCGCCCGAGGCCGAAGAGCCGGCCGGTGGCGCCCGACGACGACCCGGACTTCCTCGCGTCCCTGGACCGCTACCGCGATCCGCGGACGACGGTCCGGCCGCCCTCGGAACCCAGCCACGACAAGGATGACGAGACCCCGCCGGCCGCCGGGGACGCCGCGGCGAAGGACGAGGAGATCGAGCCGCGGGAGACCGAGCCGCAGGACACTGAGCCGCAGGACAAAGGGATCACGAACGAGTCGGACGACGGCAAGCCCTGAACTGTGGGTCCGGGTCCGGCCGTGGAGACCGGACCCGGTTGGCTCGGGTGGAACTCGTCCCGGCGGCCGTCAGGCGGACTTCCTGTGTTCGGCGAGTACGACGTTGTCCCGCTCGGATTCCGTGGTCCCACCCCAGACGCCGTACGGCTCTCCGACGGAGAGGGCGTGCTGACGGCATTCGGGCTGGACAGGGCAGGTTCCGCAGAGCGACTTGGCCACCATCTCGCGAGCGCGTTTGCGAACGCCACGCTCCGATTCGGGGGAGAAGAACAGCTCCGGGTTGACGTCGCGGCAAGCGGCTTGCGACTGCCAGTCCCACAGATCCATGAGCGGGCGGGGTAGGCGAGGCATCCCTCTCGACATGGCAACCTCCTTGACTCACCGTGAGCGCGGACGGGCGCTCGGTGAAAACTATGCTCAACTCGTGGCGAGTTCAACCCTTGTTGTCTCGAACTTCGGTCCATTTGTTATCGGAGCGTCGCGATTTCTGCCTCGCGGGAGCTGGCGAAGGGCATCAGGAGGGGCGTGCCGGCCGACTCGAAGACCCTCACAGTGGGTACCGCTCCATCACCGACTGTGACATCGGCCACTTCTGTTGCCGAGGGCACCCGGACCCGGCACGAGTTCGCCCCCCGCGGTCCGGCCGCGGCGGCAGCGGACGATCGAGCAGGGTAGCCCGGAGTCTCGATCGAGGTCGAGCATCTGGCGTCGGACGCGGTCGCCGGTGGACTGCGGTATCACACCCGCCGCGCGGTCGAGCGGTTCAGGCCGGACGACGCGGAGCGTCCCGTAGTACTGGCGTGTCTCGAGCGGGAGGACGACGCGCTGCCGTTGCTCGCGGTCGCGGCGGCGCTCGCCGAGCGCGGAGTACGGGTCCAGACGCTGGGGGCGGCGACGCCGGTGGAGTCTTTGTCATCGGCCGTACGGCGAATCCGCCCGGCCGGCGTCTTCGTCTGGTCGAGTGCCTCGGGAACAGCGGATCTCGATGGGCTCAGGACCCTCGGCCGCACGCGTCCGTCGTACTCGCTGGTGGTCGGCGGCCCGGGGTGGATTGCAGCGGGCAGACCGCAGCACTGGGTCAACTCGCTGTCAGCCGCGGTGACTGAACTGGTGCAAGCAGTGCGGAGCTGAGGCGGCTCAGCTCAGCACACGCGCGACAAGGACTCCCAGGATGGCTGCGGTCAGCCCCGCGCTGAGGCTGACAACAACGTTGAGGACGGCATACCGACGGGACCCGTCCTCGGCCAGCCTGATCGTCTCGTAGCCGAAGGTGCTGTAGGTCGTGAACGCTCCGCAGAAGCCGACGCCGAGGAGCAGCGTGATCGTGTGGTCCGTGGTCATCGTGAGTAGGCCGAGGACGAAGCTGCCCATCACGTTGACCGTCAAGGTGCCCCACGGAAACGCGGAGTCGCGCCGACGCTGAACGGTCCGGTCGACCAGGTACCGCAGCGGAGCGCCTACCGCCGCTCCGGCTGCCACCAGCAGCAAAGTCATCCGGCGTCGGGTGGGGTCAGCATCACGACCTCGACGGGCTCGAGCGTGATCGATCCCTCGATCCGCATCTCCCGCAGGCCGACGACGAACTCGCGGACCAGTGGCTCGCGATCGACGATCATGATCGCGATCGGCAGGTCCTCGCTCAGGCTGAGGATCCGGGTGGTGTGGATGTTGTTGTTCGCGCCGTAGCCCTCGACACCGCGGAACACGCTCGCCCCGGCCAGCCCGGCGGCGTGCGCCCTCCGGACGATCTCGTCGTACAGCGGCCGGTGCTGCCACTGGTCGTCCTCGCCGATCAGGATCGTGAGCCGGACCGCGGGTGTCGTCTCCACAGTCATGGTGAGGGCCTTTCTGGTCGGGTCAGGCGCCGCGTGACCACGACACCAGTCTGCACCGCGAGCAGGGCCGCCACGACGGTGCCGAAGAAGTAGGCGGTCGCGGTCAGCGGACGGTCGGCGAGCAGTCGTTCGGTATCGACGGTGAACGTCGAGAAGGTCGTGAATCCACCGAGGATTCCGGTGCCAAGGAAAGGTCGGCTCAGCGGGTGGACCGTCCGGGCCTCGGTGATCACGACCAGCAGGGCGCCGATCAGCAGGCAGCCGCTCACGTTGGTGAGGAAGGTCGACCAGGGGAAGGTGCCCGCGCGATGCGGGATCGCCTCGGCGAGGCCGTACCGTGCCAGGGCGCCGATCGCGCCGCCGAGCGCGATCACCCCGAGGATCTGCGGCCCTGTCGGGTGGAAGCGAGGTGCGTCAGACATCATCCGGATCGTAGCGGTAGTACTCGTGCATCCCGTGCGGAGTATCCGCCTCGCCCGTCAGCGCGCGGATCACCATCGCGTGGGTGATCACCAGCACCGGCCCGTCCGTGCTCGCCGTATGCCGGGCCAGCGCTGTCCGGGCCCGCGCACGCACCGAGGACAGTGGCTCCCAAGGCCGTTGGAGTCCCTCTGGCCACTCACCGGCGAACTCCTCGAACTCCGCCTTGGCAGCCCGTACGTCGGCGGGCCCGCGCCACGACCCGGTGCTGTCGGGGAGCCAGTCGCGCAGGTCGTAGTCGACCCGTACGCCGAGGGCCATCCGGTGACCGATGATCGCCGCGCTCTGCAGGGCCCGGGTGAACGGCGAGCTGACCAGATAGGTGGCCCCGACGCCGCCGAGGACATCGGCCACGGCTTCGGCCTGCTTGATCCCTTCGGTGCTCAGGGTCACCGTGTCGGCGGCCATACCGGGCAAGCCGCGGCTGTCCAGCGGCGCATAGTCCGGCTCGCCGTGCCGGACCAGGTAGATCTGGGTCACGAGGCAGTTCTACCTGAGATGCCGGGCGCCGGCCCAGCCTCGGGCGTGGCTGGTCGGCAGAACTGCCGGATCGGCGATCGTGCTGGGCGGCCGGACGCTGTGGTGGCTGTCGAACAGGTGGTCCAGCTCGTCAACAGGAGACGCCGACGGCGACGGTGGCCGTGGCTCCAGCCAGCGGACCTCTGTGGCGCCCTGATGGCCGTGCACGGCCAGCACCGACTCAAGGTCTGGCCAGACGGCTGTGGCGGGGTTGTTGCCGCGCCAGCGCAGCGCCACGGACCCGTCGGTGAACACGCAGCCCTCGGCGACCACCCCGGTGCCGGAGACACCACTCAGATCGCGATGGCGGACCAACTCGAAAGTCCGCGGCCTCACTGACGTCCCACCGTGCTCGACCCCTTAGAAAACCTCGACCAGTCGTTGCGAGGCTCAACGACCCACGGACCGCCCCGGTTACACAGCGGAAAGCGCCCATCTCAAGCCGTGACATCGGTCGTCTCAGGCAGGTGATAAGCTCGGCAACGTGAAGCGCAGCTACTGGCAGTATTTTGAGCGGCCGGCCCTGGTGCCGGGCGACTCAGCTGCACGCTGACGCCCCAGCAAGAACCAGAGCCGGCTCGAGGCAAGGACATCGTGTCCTTGCCTTTTCTCATTCCCAGCCGGCGCTGTCCTCGGGTCTTCCGCCGGCGGAAAGGTCCCACAGATGAACACCCTTCCCCAGCAGACCGGCCAAGGCGCGGTCGTCGACCGGCGGATCGAGAAGACCGTCCCGTTGATAACACCCTTGGCGCTGCACGACGAACTGCCGCTGAGCGATCGGCTGGCCGAGACCGTCGTCGCCGGGCGCCAGGCCGTGGCCAACGTCCTGAACGGCACAGACGACCGCCTGCTGGTCGTCGTCGGCCCCTGCTCGGTGCACGACGCCCAGGCCGCTCTCGAGTACGCCGAACGCCTGCGACCGGTCGCCGAACGACTCTCCGACGGCCTGCTCGTCGTGATGCGTGTCTACTTCGAGAAGCCCCGGTCGACCCTCGGCTGGAAGGGCCTGATCAACGACCCGGGCCTGGACGGATCCGGTGACGTCAACACGGGCCTGCGAACCGCCCGGGCTCTGCTCCTCGAAGTACTGGCCAAGGGTTTGCCGGTCGGTTGCGAGTTCCTCGATCCCATCACCCCGCAGTACATCGCCGACACCGTCGGCTGGGGAGCGATCGGGGCGCGGACCGTGGAGAGCCAGGTCCACCGGCAGTTGTCGTCCGGCCTGTCGATGCCGATCGGGATGAAGAACCGCCCCGACGGCAGCATCGGTACTGCGGTCGACGCGATCAAGGCGGCCGCAGTCCCGCACGTATTCACCGGTATCGCCCACGACGGCACCCCCGCGATCCTGCACACCCGCGGCAATCCCGACTGCCACCTCGTACTGCGCGGTTCCGACTCCGGGCCGAACTACGACGCCGAGTCCGTCGCCGGTGCCCAGGAACTGCTGCGCAAGGCGGATCTGCCGGAGCGGGTTGTCGTCGACGCGAGCCACGGGAACAGCCGTAAGGACCACCGGCGTCAGCCGCAGGTCGCCGCGGAAATCGGCCAGCAGGTGGCGGCCGGCAACGACGCGATCGTCGGCGTGATGCTGGAGTCGTTCCTGGTGGAGGGACGGCAAGAACTCGACCCGACCCGCGAGCTCACCTACGGCCAGTCGATCACCGATGCCTGCATGGGTTGGGAGACGACCGAGACGGTGCTCGAGGGACTCCGGGACGCGGTCCTGCGGCGTCGTACGGGAGCGTGAATTTCAGAGGAATGAACGGGCCTGAGGGATCCCATAGCGGCTTGCACTGACTTAGTGTCCGACGCATGACTGAGATCTCCCGCCGCCTGGTTCTTGGGTCGGCAGCCGGTGGGGCAGCGGTATCGCTGCTCCCACCGTCGCTGCACACTGCGATGGCCGCGCCGGCCCGGAAGGGCGGCCTGAAGGCCGTCGAGCATGTGATCGTGTTGATGCAGGAGAACCGGTCCTTCGACCACTACTACGGCACGATGCGCGGCGTCCGCGGGTACGGCGACCGCCGACCGCTGCGGCTCCGCAACGGCAAGTCGGTGTTCCACCAGCCGGTGGCCGGCGGTGGCGAGGTGCTGCCGTTCTCGATCCGGGAGGCGGCCGCGACGGCCGGACGGAACCCGGACGACATCCAGTACCTCAATGCCCTCGCGCACGGCTTCACCGACGCGACCCAGGCCTGGGCGAACGGCTGGAACGACGACTGGGTGGCAGCCAAGACCGCGGCGACTATGACGCACTACGAGCGCCGGGACATCCCGTTGCAGTACGAGCTCGCCGAGACCTTCACGATCTGCGACGCCTACCACTGCTCGATCAACGGCTCCACCAACCCGAACCGGAACTACCTCTGGTCCGGGACGACGGGGTACGAGCAGGGCACCACCGAGCGGGCCGTGACGAACGCGGCGTACTCCTACGACCACGTGGGGTACGACTGGACGGCGTACCCGGAGCGGCTGGAGAAGGCAGGGGTCTCCTGGCAGATCTACCAGGAGTGGGACAACTTCACCGACAACGCGGTCGAGTACTTCAAGACCTTCAAGGACCTCGGACACCGGATCCTGGCCTCGGTGCCCGGTGGTTACCGGACCACCGAGGAGTTCTACGACAAGCTCTTCGCGAAGACTCCCGCGGAGCAGGCAGAAGCGCTGAAGCAGCTCGAGGCAGCCGTCAAGCTGCAACCTGCCAAGGACCAGAAGCTGTTCTACAAGGCGATGCACCGCAGCGAGCCCGAGTCGCTCGTGCCGCGGATCCGCGCCGACATCAAGTCCGGGAAGCTGCCGCAGGTGAGCTGGCTCGTTCCGTCCGCGGTCGACTCCGAGCACCCTGGCGCGTCGACGCCGGTCGGCAGCGCGAACCTCGTCTACGACCTGCTCGACGCGATCGCGTCGGACCCGGAGACCTGGTCGAAGACCGTGCTGCTGATCAACTTCGACGAGAACGACGGGTACTTCGACCACGTGCCGCCGCCGGTCGCGCCGCGGCCCGCGTCCGGCAACGACGACGACTGGTACAACGGCAAGCCGATCGGCCTCGGCCCGCGGGTGCCGATGACGGTCGTGTCGCCGTGGTCGATCGGTGGGCACGTGAACTCGCAGGTGTCCGACCACACGTCGGTGATCCAGTTCCTGGAGCGCTGGACCGGGGTCCGCGAGCCGAACATCAGCAAGTGGCGCCGGACCGCCTGCGGCGACCTGACCTCCGCGTTCGACTTCAGCCGGTCCTACCGTCAGCCGTCCGTGGACAAGCCCGGTCCCGTCCCCACGCCGATCGCGCGGTGGAAGCCGACGCCGCCGGCCACGCAGGCGGTGCCCGCGCAGGAGCCCGGCCGACGCCCCGCCAGGCCCCTGCCGTACCAGCCGGCCGTCTCCGGATTCGTTGCTGACGGCAAGCTAGAGCTGCGGCTCGGCAACGACGGTGACGCCGCCGCCCACTTCGCCATCTACCCGTACGGCGGCGAGCTGCCGGCGCCGGCGCACCTCGACGTTCGCGACGAGAAGGTGGAGACCATCGCGGTCACCGGGCCCTATGAGCTGGCCGTTCAGGGACCGAACCGTTTCTGGGTCGAGCTCGCGGGGTCCGCTGACGGTCTCGCCGCCGGGCTCGATGTGGAGGCCCGGGTGAATCGTGGATCCTTCGTGCTGGAACTGGTGAACCACACCCGCAAGCCGCTCAGCGTGAAGCTGAAGGCTCTCGGGTACGGCAGCCGGACGATCAACCAGGACCTCCGCGCCCGGCAGACCCGGACCGTCAGCTGGCCGACGGACCAGGGCTGGTACGACGTGGAGATCACAGCCGCCGAGGACCCGACGTACCGCCGCCGCCTCACCGGCCACCTGGAATCCGGCCGCCCCAGCACCACCGCCTGACTCTGTCGCTAACGTCCGAAGTATCGAGGGGCCTGCCCCGCGCCTCTTCGGACGTTAGCGTTGGGGCAGGGAGCTCAGCGGGCGATGGGGGCGGTGTGGGCTGAGGTGATGGTGATGAGGTCGGTGGGGGACAGGCCAAGGTCTAAGCCGCGGCGGCCGCCGGAGACGTAGACGGTGTCGTGGTCGGTTGCGGTCGTGTCGATGACAGTCGGGAGTGGGCGCTTCTGGCCGATCGGGCTGATGCCGCCGACCACGTAGCCCGTTGTTCGCTCGGCGGCGGCTGGGTCGGCCATGACCGCCTTCTTGCCTTTGAGTGCGGCTGCGACGGCCTTGAGGTCGAGTTGGCGGTCCACTGGGACGACACCGACTGCGAGCTTGCCGTCGACCTCGACCAGCAGGGTCTTGAAGACCTGTTCCGGAGCGAGGCCCAGCGCTTCCGCCGCCTCCAGCCCGTACGACTTCGCGGCCGGATCGTGCTCGTAGGCGTGAGTGGTGAACGGGAGCCCGGCCTTCGTCAGTGCGACGGTCGCCGGAGTTCCCTGCCCAGTCTGTTTCGTCTTCGCCACATGTCAGAGACTAGTGCGGCTCGAGGCGGACGCAGCAGTGGCCGGGTTGGGGATCGAGTTCGGCGCGGTAGCCGGAGTCGTCCGTGAGCAGGCCGCGGACCAGGGACAGCGTCATGTGGCAGATGAGCTCGGGGTGGTTCGCGGCGAGCGCGTGGAACGGGCAGTTGGCGAGCCCGATGGAGGTGCCCTCCGATCGCGGTTCGAATCCGTGGTCCTCGAGCAGGCGAAGGGGATCACCGCCGGCTCGGCCGATTGTTTCGCCGTACCGGCGGGCTCGGCGTTCGAGCGCAGTACGGGGGGATTCGCCAGAGGCGTCGGCGTCCTCCAGGGCGGCCGCGAGCAGGTGGCCGGCGACGTCGTACTGGCGTTCGGGCAGCGAGACCTCGATCTCGTGGTCGGAGCGTCGGTAGAGCTTCGCGGGGCGGCCCGCGCCGGGGCCCGTCCGCCCGGACCGGCGCTCGAAGACGACGGTGAGCAGTCCTTCGGTGGCCAGCTTGTCGAGGTGGAACGCCGCGGTGTTGCGGGGGAGGGCGAGGGCGCTGGCCGCCTCATCGCGGCTGACCGGAGCCCGCTGGGCGATCACGTAGTCGTACAGGCGTCGCCGCGTCGGTTCGTCCAGCACCGCGAGCGCCTGCAGGTTCGCGTCCCGGCAGCCGTCCACGGAATGATTCTATCTCCAGCTTTCGTTGGTCAAACAGTAAGGTGGGGGTTCCTGGGTTCTCGACGCTGGAGGCGCGTAGATGAAGACGATCCGATCCGAGCTGGATGCCGCGGAACTTCGCGAGCTGACCCCGGAAGCGCCGGCCCTGCACATCGTCGGCGGCAACCCGGAGATCGACCTGGCGGCGGCGCAGCGCGCGGTCAGCGACCTGCTGGTCGCCCTCGGGCGGGACCCGCACAGCGACCATCTGGCGGACACCCCACGCCGGGTCGCGAACGCCTACGCCGAGATGCTCACGCCACGCGAGTTCAACCTGACCACGTTCCCCAACGACGAGGGATACGACGAGCTCGTGCTGGCCCGGGACATCCCGGTGCAGTCGCTGTGCGAGCACCATCTCCTTCCGTTCCAGGGGGTCGCGCATGTCGGCTACCTGCCGGGGGAGCGGATCCTCGGCCTGTCCAAGCTGGCCCGCGTGGTCGAGTTGTTCGCGCGCGACCTGCAGGTCCAGGAGCGGCTGACCAAGCAGGTCGCCGACTGGCTGCAGGACCACCTCGCGCCCAAGGGCGTCGGCGTGGTGATCGAGGCGGAGCATCAGTGCATGTCGCTGCGTGGCGTCCGCGCGACCGGGTCCCGCACAGTCACATCGGCTGTGCACGGCATGCTCCGCGACAACCCCAGCTCACGCCAGGAGTTCTTCGCCCTGACCGGTATCTGAGCTGACTCAGGCCGGTACCTGGGCGTGCGTGTCGCGGCCGGTGGCGAGGATGTGCGCGACCTCGCCGGGCAGCAGGTCCGTACCGGGCACTGTCTCCATCTCGGAGACGTCGAGCCAGCGGACCACGGTGGCGCCGCAGTGGCCGTGCACGGCCAGGATGGAGTCGAGGTCCGGCCAGACCGCGGTCGAGGGGTTGTCGCCGTGCCAGCGCAGCGCGACCGATCCATCGGTGAAGACGCATCCTTCGGCGACCGTCCCGGTGCCGGAGACTCCGCTGATGTCGGTGTAGCGCACGAGTTCGAAAGTCTGGGGTTTCACCGGCGGACCTCTGCGGTCGCGGCGGCCGTGAGGCCTGAGAGAGCTGATGCCATGGTCCTTTCCCCGTGTCGGCGTGGTTGGGCAGTTTCGCCACAAACCGGGGGACGTGTACCGACTGTCAGCGGGGAAGGACGGTCTGTAGCGACTCTTCTTCTGCAAAACAAGCTAGAACCAAAGCGGGTGAGTGCGCCAGAGGTTGCCCCGCGTGTCTCAGCCTTCGATCTTTCATCGCCTGGATACTCAGGACAAATCGGAGGCCCGCCGAGCCGTCGGCATGGTCGAATACGGAAGTGTTCCTGACTCTCGCCACCACCTCGACCGGCCTCGGTGCCCCCGCGACGGAGCTCGGCTTCCTGCTGCACAAGAACCCCGCGCGGCCGCAGTCCATCGAGGTCGCTGCCGGGACAGCTTTCGTGTTCTACCCGGAGGCGACGGCCGAGAGGTGCACAGCGGCGCTACTGCTCGAGGTGGACCCGATCGGACTGGTCCGGTCCGGGAAGGGCAAGGCCGCGGAAGGGTTCACGCTCGGGCAGTACGTCAATGACCGCCCGTACGCCGCGTCCAGCCTGCTCGCGGTCGCCCTGGGGAAGTTGTTCCGTACGGCGATGAGCGGTCGCTGCGAGGCTCGTCCAGAATTGGCCGCCCGGGCGATCACCCTCGAGATCCGGGTCCCTGCCCTTCCCTGCCGCGGTGGTGCTGCCCTGGCCGAGAGGCTCTTCAGCCCGCTCGGCTGGACCGTCGACGCCCGGCCGATCCCGCTCGACCCGGAGATCCCTTCCTGGGGCGATTCCCGGTACGTCGATCTGCGGCTGCACGGGGAACTCCGGCTCGCGGACGCACTGAACCACCTCTATGTCCTGCTCCCGGTGCTCGACGACGCGAAGCACTACTGGGTCGGGTCCGACGAGGTCGACAAACTCGTCCGAGCCGGCGACGGCTGGCTCGGCACCCACCCGGACCGCGAACTGATCTCCCGCCGCTACCTGGCCCACCGCAAACGCCTGACCGACACGGCCCTCGAAACCCTTGACCGTCTGGCCGAGGTGGACGGTGTCTCCGTCGACGACGCTCCGGACGAACCTGTCGCCGAGATCGGCGACGACGTGGTGCCTGCGGCCGGGCACCCTGTCTCGCCGGGTGTCGACTCATCGGGCGAGCGTCCAGCCGGCGACGGAGGAGCCGCTTCCGCGGATCAGCGCGTCTCGCTGGCGGTTCAGCGGCGGGCTGTGGTGGTTGAGATTCTTCGGGAGGTTGGGGCTCGGCGAGTGGGGGATCTGGGGTGTGGGGAGGGGGTGCTGGTTGCTCAGTTGCTGAAGGACTCTTCGTTCAGTGAGGTGGTGGCGACCGATGTCTCGGCTCGGGCGCTGACGTACGCCGAGCGGCGGCTGCACGTGGATGAGATGTCCGATCGCCAACGCGAGCGGCTGCGGTTGTTCCAGTCGTCTGTCACGTACTCCGATGCGCGGCTGGCCGGCCTGGATGCCGCCGTGCTGATGGAGGTGATCGAGCACGTCGACCTGCCGCGGCTGCCCGCTCTCGCAAAGGCGGTGTTCGGCGCAGCCCGGCCCGCCAATGTGGTGGTGACCACGCCGAACTCCGAGCACAACGTGCTGTTCGAGACGATGCCGGCCGGCGCGTTCCGGCACCCGGACCACCGGTTCGAGTGGAACCGCGCGGAGTTCCGGGCGTGGGCGGAGTCGGTCTGCCAGACCTACGGGTACGACGTGTCTTTCCGTGCGGTGGGACCAGATGACCCGACCGTCGGACCACCGACCCAGCTCGCGCTGTTCCGGCTGAAGGAGGCCGTCTGATGGCGCGCATCGACATCCCCGCGCTCAGCCTCGTCGTCCTGATCGGGGTGAGCGGCTCGGGCAAATCCACCTTTGCGCGCAAGCACTTCCTCGGCACCGAGGTGATCTCGAGCGACTTCTGCCGCGGGCTGGTCTCGGACGACGAGAACGACCAGGCGGCGACCAAGGATGCCTTCGACGTGCTGCACTACATCGCGGCCAAGCGGCTGGCGGCCGGGCGGCTGACGGTGATCGACGCGACCAACGTGCAGCCGGAAGCACGCAAGCAACTGGTCGCGCTGGCTCGCGAGCAGGACGTGTTGCCGGTGGCAATCGTTCTCGATCCGCCGGAGCAGGTCTGCCTGGAACGCAACGAGCAGCGGCCCGACCGGCAGTTCGGGCCGCACGTCGTACGGCGGCAGCGCCAGCAGCTCCGCCGTGGTCTGCGGAGTCTCAAGAAGGAAGGGTTCCGTGGCCTGCACGTGCTCGACAGCGTCGAGGCGATCGATGCCGTCAGCATCGAACGAACCCGCCTCTTCAACGACCTGAAGCATGAGACCGGACCGTTCGACATCATCGGCGACGTCCACGGCTGCCGCGCCGAGCTCGAACAGCTCCTCACCGACCTCGGCTACACCATCACGAGGGACGAACTGGGTCGCCCGATCGACGCCGAGTCCGCGCGCCGGGTTGCCTTCGTGGGAGACCTGGTTGATCGGGGCCCGGACACGCCTGGCGTGCTGCGTTTGGTGATGGGGATGGTTGCCGCCGGTCACGCTTTCTGTGTGCCTGGCAACCACGAGGACAAGCTGCTCCGGGCGCTACGTGGGAAGAACGTCAAGCTCACCCATGGACTGGAGGAATCCCTTGCCCAGTTGGCTTCTGAGCCCGAGGAGTTCCGGGTGGAGGTCGAGAACTTCATCGATCGGCTGATCTCGCACTACGTGTTCGACGGCGGCAAGCTGGTGGTCTCGCATGCGGGTCTGGTCGAGCGGATGCACGGCCGCACCTCCGGCCGGGTCCGCGCCTTCTGCCTGTACGGCGAGACGACGGGCGAGACCGACGAGTTCGGCCTGCCGGTGCGGTATCCCTGGGCTCAGGACTACCGCGGTCGCGCGATGGTCGTCTACGGGCACACCCCGACGCCCGAGCCCGAGTGGATCAACAACACCATCTGCCTCGACACCGGCTGCGTCTTCGGCGGCTCGCTGACCGCGCTCCGGTACCCCGAGCGCGAACTGGTCGCGGTGAAAGCTTTCGAGCAGTACTACGAGCCGGCGAAACCGTTGCACGTGGCAACCGCGCCGGAGCGGGAGCCCGACGTACTCGACATCACCGACGTGACCGGTCGCCGGGTGATCGAGACCTCGACGCATGGGCGACTCAGCGTGCGCGCCGAGCAGGCGGGTGCGGCGCTGGAGGTAATGAGCCGGTTCGCGATCGATCCCCGCTTCCTGCTCTATCTCCCGCCGACGATGAGCCCGGTCGCGACGTCGCCCGAGCCAGGAATGCTGGAGCACCCGCTGCAGGCCTTCGAGGCCTACAAGGGGCAAGGCGTCACCGAGTTGGTGTGCGAGGAGAAGCACATGGGCTCGCGGGCGGTGGTCCTGCTGACCCGGGACGACGACGTGGCGGAGAAGCGGTTCGGCCTCGCTGGTCGCGGTGCCGTCCACACCCGCACCGGCCGGTCGTTCTTCGGTCCGGCGCTCACCGATGAGCTGTTGCTGCGTCTGCGAGGTGTCGCTGAGGACGCGGGGCTCTTCGAGGAACTCGGCACGTCGTGGTTGCTGCTGGATGCGGAGTTGCTGCCCTGGAGTGCCAAGGCCGGCGACCTGCTGCGCAACCAGTACGCCGCTGTCGGTGCGGCTGCCCGTGCCTCCTTGCCTGCGGCAACTGGTGCTCTTGCCTCGGCGGTGGAAGCTGGGCTCGACCTGCGGGAGCTGCTCGCGCGGACGGAGCGGCGTACGGTGAATGCTTCGTTGTTCAGTGAGGCGTATCGACGGTACTGCTGGCCGACTGACGGACTCGACGGAGTACGGGTGGCCCCGTTTCAGGTGCTCGCAGCGGAAGGGGCGACGTACCAGGAGAAGCCGCATGCGTGGCATCTCGCGGTCGCGGACCGGATGGTTGCCGCGGGCCCCTCTTTGGTGACCGCGACGCGGCGGCTGTTCGTCGAGCTGGATTCGTGGGCGGCCGGCGTTGCTTGGTGGGAGGAGCTGACCGCGGCCGGCGGTGAGGGCATGGTGGTGAAGCCGGCGGCGAACCTGGTGCGAACCGAGAAGGGACTGGCGCAGCCCGGGCTGAAGGTCCGCGGGCAGGAGTACCTGCGGATCATCTACGGCCCGGACTACACCGAGCCGGCGAACTTCGACCGCCTCCGGAACCGCAACCTCGGCCACAAGAGGTCCATGGCTCTGCGGGAGTACGCACTCGGCCTGGAGGCCCTGGATCGGGCCGCCCGGGGCGAGCCTCTGTGGCGGATCCACGAATGCGTCTTCGCGGTCCTCGCCCTCGAGTCGGAGCCCGTCGACCCGCGCCTTTAGCCCTCGCTGACGGCGCGCTGGGCCGGCTCAGCGATGCGGAAGTTGAGTTCGACCTCCCACTTCGTCTTCCGTGGCTCGGTGCGCGGATCAGTGAGATAGGCCTCATAGCGGGACGCGAAACAGTCGCCCTCCGCCTCGTCCCATCGGTCGAAGGCAACGCCGTTGGCACCGGCCCAGTCGATCAGAGCACGGTTCGCGCGCAGGGAGTGGTTGCGGTAGGTCAGGGTCGCGTACCTGCCCGCGGGGAGTATCGCCGGCCGCACCCGGCCCGAGCTCTCGTCGACCGGGCCGGCGGGCCTGCCTGGGGTGACCACGCCCATCTCCACGTCCATCGGGCCGCTCATGTCGATGACATGCAGGCGGAGGAAGAACGGACCGGCGTCTTCGATGCTCTGACGGCGGAGCCAGTCGCTGAGCTCAGCCATCAGCTCGTCGCGGGTGTGCAGCATGCCTCGGAAGGGAGTGACCACGCGGATGCCGAGATAGTCCAGCTGCGGCCGCTCCACAATCCGAGGGGGTTGGATCAGTTCCATCGTCGCCTCCTCGACCCCGCCGAACCTCCAGCGGGCCAACTCTCAGGGTTGCCCCTGGGGCATGGTCAAACCGGGGCGATCAGGCGAGCTTGAGCGTGGTGGCGGCCGTGGACGACGCCTGGTCGCCGTACGCCGTGGCCAGGCGGCGGAGGAAGGCCGGGCGGTCCAGGGTGTACTCCTGGGTGCCGACGGTCTCCAGGACCGTGGTGGCCAGGGTGCAGCCGACCTGAGCGGCGGCTTCGTGGTCGAGGCCCGCCGCGACGCCGGTGAGGTAGCCCGCGCGGAAGGCGTCGCCGCCGCCGGTGGGGTCGACGAGGGCGGGGGTCGGCACGGCCGGGATCTTCGCGAGGATGCCGCCGGCGTTCTCGATCACGACGCCGTCGCCGCCGTGGGTGGTGACCCGGACACCCACCCGCTGGAGGATGTCGGCGTGGCTCCAGCCGGTCTTCTGCACCATCAGGCCGGACTCGTACTCGTTGCTGAACAGGTACTTCGCGCCGTCGATCAGCTCGCGGATCTGCTCGCCCTCCATCCGGGCCAGCTGCTGGGACGGGTCGGCGGCGATGTCGATCCCGTTGGCCTTCGCCAGGGCGGTGTGCTTGAGCATGCCGTCCGGGTCGTCCGCGCCGACCAGGACCAGGTCGATACCGCCGGTCGAGGCGTGGATCGCGGCCAGATCGATCTCCCGTGCCTCCGCCATCGCGCCGGTGTAGAACGAGGCGATCTGGTTGGCGTCGAGGTCCGTAGTACAAGTGAAGCGGGCGGTATGCACGTTGTCGCAGATGCGGACGTGGGAGACGTCGACGCCGGCCTCGGTGAGGGCGGCGCCGTAGTCTGCGAAGTCAGCCCCGACCGAGCCGACCAGGAGCGAGGTCTGGCCCAGTTGTGCCATGCCGTAGCAGATGTTGGCGCCGACGCCACCGCGGTGCACGACCAGCTCGTCCACCAGGAAGGAGAGCGACACCTTGTGCATCTGCTCTTCGAGGAACTGGTCCTTGAAGCGTCCCGGGAACGTCATCAGGATGTCGGTCGCGATCGATCCGGCAACGGCGATACGCATGCGGGGGTCTCCTCGGAGGGGTGGGTGTCGAGCGGTTGGGCAACCCGTAGAGACTACAGGCGACTGAACAATGACGAAGAGAACGGCGTGAACTGATGGGTAGTCAGATACTGGTGACCGACGCACTGCACGACTACATGGTCCGCCATGGCATGCCGCTGGACCAGATCGCGCAGGATTTGGTGACGGAGACCAACGCCCTCGGCGGCGTCTCGGAGATGCTGACCACGGCCGACCAGGCCGCCTTGCTGACCATGCTGACCCGGCTGATCTCGGCCCGGCGGGCGGTCGAGATCGGGACCTTCACCGGGTTCTCCGCGCTCGCGATCGCGCGTGGGCTGCCGGCCGACGGCGAGCTGATCTGCCTGGACGTGAGCGACGAGTGGACCTCGATCGGCCGCCGGTACTGGGAGCGGGCCGGGGTCGCGGACCGGATCGAGGTCCGGATCGGCGACGCGCACAAGTCCGCGGCCGAACTGGAGGGCGAGTTCGACCTGGCCTTCGTGGACGCCGACAAGCCCGGCTACATCGAGTACTTCGAGCACCTGGTGCCGCGGATCCGCCAGAACGGGCTGCTGCTGTTCGACAACACGCTGGCCGGTGGGCGAGTGGTCGGCTATCACGACGAGGATCCGGTCGACCGCAAGGAGTTCAACGCGCACATCGCCAACGACGAACGCGTGGACGTGGTCATGCTCGGCATCGGCGACGGGCTGACCCTGGTCCGCAAGCGATGACGAAGGCCGCACCCCGCCTTGCCGTGAAGGGCCTGCGGCACCTGTACGCCGACCGTCCGGTGATCGAGGACCTCACCTTCACCCTGCGGGCCGGCCGCGCGATCGCCCTGGTCGGCCCCAACGGCGCCGGCAAGACGACCGTACTGCGCTGCATCGTCGGCTCGGCCGAACCCGCGGCGGGAGAGATCCTGCTGGACGGGTCACCGATCGACGAGCGGGCCGAGGTGGTCCGCCGTGATGTCGCGTCGCTGCTGGACGACCTGGACTTCTTCCCGGACCTGACAGCCGCCGAGCATCTCGACCTGCTCGCCCGAGCGCACGGCAATGCGACGCCGGAGGATCTGGTGGACACCTTGCTCGATGACGTCGGCCTGCTGGCCGCGGCTGATCAACTGCCCGGCTCGTTGTCGTCCGGCCAACGCCGTCGGCTCGCCCTAGCGACTGCATTGGTCCGCCCTCGCAAGTTGCTCGTCCTGGATGAGCCCGAGCAACGCCTGGACACGGCCGGGGTCGCGTGGCTGGCGGAGCGGTTGAAGGCAGAGAAGAAGGCGGGCACGTCCGTGCTGTTCGCCAGTCACGACCAGGCGCTGGTGGACGCGGTCGCGGACGAGACCGTCGCGCTCACCCCACTGCCGTGACGGCCGCCTCAGGAGAAGGTCCCGTCGTCTTCGACCCGGCGGACTTCGGTTCGATCCCGGCGTCGAAGGAGCTGCGCCGCTGGATGCGGAAGGTCCGGCGCGGCAAGGCGGATCGGACGGTCTGGCAGCAGTTCGAGGACATCTATCTGGTGCTGTTCGCGTTGGCGATGCTGGGCGCGACCGGCGGCAACGTAGTACTGAATCTCAACGAGAAGTCAGCAGCCTGTACGTCGGCCTCGTGCGGGTGGTTGCTCGACACGGTGCCGTTGATCCTGGTGCCGGTGTTGGTGTCGACGATGTTGCGGGTCCTGCTGAGCATCGGGCCGGTGTCGGCTTCGCGGGCGACCGGGTTCTGGTTGCTGGCGACTCCGGTGGATCGCGCGTCGCTGCTGCGACCGTCGTACCGGCTGGTGGTCGTCGTAGCCGCCGTAGTCGGTGCACTGGCTGCTGTGGTTGGCCTGGCGTTGTTTGGTGCCGCGTGGTCCGCCGTTGGTGAAGCTGCTGTGCTTACGACTGTCCTGCTCATCTGTACTGCGTGCGCGACCGTGTGGGCGCAACAGATTGCCTCGCGATCCCGGTGGGCACTACGGATCGCTGACGGCTTGCTGATACTCGCCGCCATCCCCGCGCTGGTGTTGGCCTTCCGCGCAAGCTCCGATAGTTCTGCGACCAACGGCGGCAGCTATCCAGTCCTCGGCTTGGCCCCTTTGCAGTCGGAGCCACTGCTGACCCAGGGCGAGATCAGACTTCTTGTGATTGGCGTAGTGGCGCTGGTTCTCGCCGTGGCGTTGGTGGTGATCACCGCGCAGTCTCTCGACAAGTTGAGCCGGCAGAGCGTGGTTGCCGGGGGAGAGTTGCTGGCGGGTATGGCCGGCGCTGCCATCACCATGGACGTCAGCTTGCTGGCCGATGTGGTGTCCGGGCGGCACTGGCGGATGGTGGGCCGCCTGAAGTCGCGGCGCGGTCGCGGTTCGCGGGTGCAGGCCATAATCCACCGGGAGTTCCTCCGCATACTGCGCTGGCCGCGGCGCCTCGTGATCGGATTCGCCCTGCTTGTCGTCCCGTACGCGGTCGCCGGCACCGGCTACGACGTACTGGTGCCCATCGCTGCTGCGATTGCTGGATTCGCGGCGACACGGCCTCTGATGGACGGACTGCGGTCTGTCTGTCGGTCCGTGGGGCTGGTGCGAGCGCTCGGCATGGAACTCCGTGACCTGCGGATCGCGATGTCCGTAGTACCGGCTGGGTTTGCTGTCCTGTGGGCTGCGCTGGCTCTGCCCGCGTTGGGTTCGTGGCAAGTGGCCTTCGCTGTCGCGGCCGGGGTGCTGACCGGAGTCGTACGCCAAGCGTCCGCCCGCCCACCTTCCTACAGCGGCCCGCTGGTCGCCTCCCCAATGGGCGCGATCCCACCCGGCCTCTTCTCCCAACCCCTCCGCGGCCTCGACCTCCTGATCCTCTGCCTAGCCCCAGTCCTCCTAGGCCTCAGCTCCACCTGGATCCTCATAATCCCCGCCGTCGTCCTCCTCATCATGTTCGCCGTCACCCCCAAACAAGCCTGAGTCCAGGGGAGAGAACGCTACGGATTCGAGCTGGTGAAGGAGCTCAGCGAGGTAGACGGCCTGGTCACCACGGAAGGCACGATCTACCCGCTGCTGGCGCGGTTGCGGCGCGAAGGGCTGGTCGAGACTACGTGGCGGGAGTCCGAGTCCGGACCGCCGCGGCGGTACTACCAGGCGACCGCCTCGGGTCGGCAGGCGCTCAGAGCGTTCACCGCGGACTGGGAGCGATTCCGCACCTCGGTCGACACCGTTCTGGGGCGAGGGAGACAGGCATGAACGACACGGATCACCTGGTCGCGGACTATCTTCGACGGCTAGAGGTCGCCGCCGAGCCGCTGCCGGCCGAACGTCGCCAGGAGCTCCTCGAGGACGTCAGTGCTCATATCTCCGACGCCCGGACCGCGGGGGCGTCGAGTGAGGCCGATATCCGGGAGCTCCTCGCGCGGCTGGGCGATCCGGACGAGATCGTGCTCGCCGCGACCGACGGCCTGGTGCAGGTCAAGCGGCAGCCGCGGTTCCGGAGCCGGGAGGTGGCCGCCCTGCTTCTGCTGCCCTTCGGCTACCTTCCGGTGCTCATGCTCGGAAGCCTGTCAGGCCGAGCCTGCCAAGCCGATGTCAACGGAGTTCTCCTCGGCTGCGGCGGCTTCACCTTCCCCGAATGGTCAGATTCCCGCTCTTGCTCGCCCTGTCCCTCGCCCCACTCGTAGTCCTCTTCATCCTCCTCAAGAACGCAGCCCGAGGCCGTTCCACTTCCTGACCTCCAACACCAGCCACTTGCGCTCGATCTCGTCGGGGACGTCAACATCGAAATGCCTGGCCATCCAGCCTGAGGCGGCGACCGTCGAAAATCTACAGCCGTGTGTAGATTTCCTGCTCTGAAGCAGAAAATCTACAGCTGAGTAGAGATTTTCTCTCCAAGGGGCGTCATAATCTACAGAAGGTTGTGGATTTTGGACGGGAGCTCCATGAGTGAACTGAAGTCGATCAAGAGTGTGGCGGCTGAGCTTGGTCTGTCGGTCAGCCGGATCCGACAGCTTATGGACGAGGGGATCTTCACCGCTGAGCGTACAAGCGGGGGACATCGCCGCTACGACATCGAGGCGACCCGGTCGGCTTGGCTCCGCTACCGGCTGGATCGGGCCGGCGTTTCACTTGACCGCGCGAAGTCGATGGAACGGCCATCGCGCCAGGTGTTCGAGCGGGAGTTCGAGCTGGATGGTTTGGCTGAGGACCGGGTTTGGTCAATCGTTCGCCCCACTCTGGAACTACCCACGGGTGGCCCGGCCGAGCAGATCCTCGGTTACGCGTTCACTGAGATGCTGAACAACGCCATCGATCATTCAGGTGGGCGCTTTGTGCAGGTCTCTGCTCTAGCCGTCGATGCCGGTCTCGAAATTGTCATTGCCGACGATGGTCGCGGCGCGTTCGCGCACCTCGCTGACGGGCTGGGGCTCCCAGACCACTTCACTGCTATCCAGGAGTTGACTAAAGGCAAGCGCACTACTGCTCCGGATCGCCATACCGGGGAAGGGATCTTCTTCACCTCGAAGGCCGTCGACCTCTTCAGATTGGCCGCAAACGGCATCGAGTGGACCGTCGACAACCTCCGCAACGATCAGGCAGTCGGGATCTCGATGATCCACCAGGGAACACAGGTGACCCTCGAGTTGGACCCTGCCACGGATCGCGACCTCGCGGGTTTGTTCCATGAATTCACAATCGACCATGAGTTCAGTAGGAGTAGACCGACTGTGAAGCTGTTCGAGTTCGGACTTTCATTCGTCAGCCGGAGTGAGGCGAAGCGACTGTTGTCCGGCATGGAGGTCTTCAGTGAGATTCAGGTTGACTTCACTGGCGTGGAAAGCGTCGGGCAAGCCTTCGTTGACGAGATGCTCCGGGTCTGGCCTCAGCTCCATCCAGGAACTGTCGTGATTCCCACAGGCATGAATAGTGCTGTGGAGTTCATGGTCCAAAGAGGGCTCGGCCGAAGCTGAGCTCAGGGCTGCGCCAACGTGGCTCTCGAGGGGTGGCCGCGGCAGGGATTGACTCACAGAGCAGCGGCGGCTTCCCGATGGTCGCTGGGAGGTTGGATCGCCTTGGTGGAGGCCTGCTGGCGGCAATAGCTCGCAGGAAGTCGTCGACTGGGGCCGGACCGGGCCGAACGAGATGGTGACCCTCAACGCCCTGCGGGTGATGAGATCCGCAGGGCGTTGAGGCTGCATCGGTTAGGGGTAGTTCACCCACTGGGCGACGTTGGTGCCCGAGTTGGACGGACCGCCGGAGTTGTTGATCACGTGCGCGATGGTTCCGACCCCGCCGAGCGAAACCGTCACCATGTTGTGGAACTTCACGCCCGCGTTGTTCGGGACTTCGAAGGCTCGTTCCGCGACCACGCTCGAGTTGGCGTTGAAGAAGCAGTAGCTGCCGAGCCCCCACGCCTCGTGCGAGGTGACCGAGTCGGCCACCTTGTACGCCGCGTAGCCGCGGGTGGAGCCGTTCATCCAGGCTGCCTGGTTCGGCGGGTCGTACGGCATCTCGTTCTGGTAGAAGTACGTCCTCCCCCCGTTGCCGTTCCAGATCGTCTGGTACTTCTGGTAGTGCTCGACGAACAGCCCGTACGCCGTGACGTTGTCACCGTTCACCACCAGGCCGGTGTCCGCGGTGTTCACGTTCCACCCGAC
>NZ_DASRXP010000067.1:0-4638 GCF_035687465.1 Kribbella sp. | reverse complement strand
GCTGCGTCCTTCCCTGGTCGTGGTGAGGTGTGTCAAGGGTCGAACTTGTTCGAGCCCGAAGGGCCGCGAAGCGCCCTTGACTCACCTCACCACGACTAGCAAACTCACGCAGCCCGGCGACGCGAACCACCCACACCTATGCCCGACGAACCGGCAGCGTCTTTGTCAGACTCGGGCGGCGACGCGGTGGGCGGTGGTTTTGAGTTCTTCCATGATGTCGGTGTCGGAGTCGAGCAGGGTTTGCATTTTGGCTGCGTCCTGGGCGGCGAACATCACGCCGATGGTGACGTCGTGCTGCGGGCGGCTCAGGATCGTGATGGGGTCGCCGGCCGCGATCGTGCCGGTTTTCAGGACCTTGAGGTAGGCGCCCGGACGGCCTTCCTGGTGGAATCGCTTGACCCAACCGGGGAGCTGCATCCGGTACTGGAAGGTGACGCAAGGAATCCGCGGCGCACGGACCATCACCTCGACCGCGTCCGCCCCGTCGCCGAACCGCCAGGTCTCGCCGATCAACGCATTGGTGATGTCGAGCCCTTCCGTGCTCAGGTTCTCCCCGAACAACCCGGACGGAATCTCACGCTCGAGCTGCCCCGCCCACCAATCGGAATCCTCACGAGCGTAGGCGTACAGCGCCAGATCCGGCCCGCCGTGGTTCTTGGTGTCGCAGACCCGATCCCCTTGCAGCCCTAACTCCCCGACCACCACCCGGCCCTGCTGCGGCCGCTTGTCGATAGCAGTCAGCCCCGTCTCCTTGGGCCCCGGAATGAGCTCCTCCACCACATTCACCGTCAGCAGCCGCATACCCGCCATCCTCCCCCAGCCCTCACCGCGACTCCAGCGAGTTTCTCAGCTACTGCTTGGCCCGACCGGAACCGGGTGCTGCCGTCCGATCGTCGCCTTGGAGGTTGCCGATCATCTGTGCCGCCATGGCCATGAACGCGTCCACCTGCGCACGATCCAGGCCGGCAGTCGCCACCTGATTGCCCTCGCGGGCGGCGGCGGTCAGGGAGGCTTCGAGCTCGCGGGCGCGCGGAGTCAGGTGAACGAACGAGCGTCGGCTGTCGGCCGGATCGGGCACCCGCTCGATCAATCCGTCACGCTGCATCCGTGCCAGGGTGTTCGCCATCGTGGGCTGCTCGATCCGCACCCGCTCGCAGAGTTGCGACTGCGTCAGTCCGTCCTCCTCATAGAGCGCGAGAAGCTGAGCGAACTGCCCTGGTACGACGCCAAGTGGTTCGATCCGGTCACGCAGTGTCTGGGCCAGCAGCCGGGCCAGGTGATTGACCTGGTACCCCAGCGATTCCTCCCGGCGGAAGACTGCGTCGCTCACCGACGGGCCCCGCGCCGGGCCAACCACGACCGGATCCGCGGCCACTTCCACAACGCGATCCCGGAGAGCACCCCCACCGGCACCACCACCCACCGCACCAACCAGACAATCCCATCCACAGCCGGCGCCAGATACACGAAAGCCAGTAACAAGACCCCGGCCACCAGATGCGCCATCCGCTGCAGATCCCGCACCTGCCGCCGCGAAACAGAAACCCTCGCCATCAGATCCCCTCCGGGCCGACACGAATACATAGCTTGCTATGTATCTTACGCGGGAGCGGCCGAAAGTCCAGCGCACCGCCGACAGGGCAGCATGGATCACCCGCGCCGGTGGAGGGCGGGCAGCAAGGGTGCGAGCGCAGTACGGGTCAGTCCTGGATGGCCTTGGTGATGGCGATGTTGCGGGTCAGCCAGTCGTGCGGCAGGACCTCGTCGGCGCCCGCGTCGCGGACCGCGCCGAGGGCGTTCACCATCTGGCGGACGATCACCCAGTCGCGGGCGCGGTCCTCGTCGAGGCCGGCGGCGTCGACGATCGCGTAGAACCGCTGCCGCAACCCGAACCGCAGGTCCCTGGCGCCCTCGATCTCCTCCCACCGGTTCCACAACAGCGGCGCGACCTCGTAGTGAGGATCCCCCGAGAGCGGCTTCGGGTCGATCACCAGCCACGGTTCACGTTCCGCCGCCAGCACGTTGAAGTAGTGCAGATCCGTGTGGATCAGCCGCCCGTCGGTCTCGGGATCGGCAGCGAAATCCCGGGCCAGGGACGCGGCCTGTTCGACGTACCGGCGTGGTACTGGAGCTGACGCCGGTAGGGCGAGCAGCTCGGCCGACAGCCTCTTCATCTCGCCGGACAGCGTCCTGAACTGCGGCCCGGCCGGCACGTGCAATCGCTTGTATAGCGAGGCGATGAGCTCGCTCGCCTCGATCGCGTCCACGCTGGTCAGGTCCTGTGGCAGCGCCTTCTCCAGCAGCAGCGCGAACCGCCGCGGATCCGCCCGCAGCAGCCGGATCGCGCCGTTGCCGTCCCAGATCCGCAGGGCGAGATGCTCGGTCTCGGCCTCCCAGTGCGGGAACTGCACCTTAAGCATCGCCGGCGTTCCGTCCGCAGTACGGACCGGCACGACGAGTGAGCAGTTCCCGTACGCCGAGCCGCCGTCGACCCGCAACCCCCACTCGGCGATCAGGTCGCCGGCCAGCCGGGGCAGACCGTCGAGCCAGGCAGCCCAGTCGGCTCCCCGTGAGGCGATCTTGCGGAACTCGGCGGGAATCTCGACCGGCACTACTTCTTGGCCTTGTCTCCTGGGGACTCACTGGTCTTGAGGGCGGCGATGAAGGCTTCCTGCGGGACCTCGACCCGGCCCACCATCTTCATCCGCTTCTTGCCCTCTTTCTGCTTCTCCAGCAGTTTGCGCTTCCGGGTGATGTCACCGCCGTAGCACTTCGCCAGCACGTCCTTGCGGATCGCCCGGATCGACTCGCGGGCGATGATCCGGGACCCGATCGCGGCCTGGATCGGCACCTCGAACTGCTGCCGCGGGATCAGTTCCTTGAGCTTGCCCGCCAGCGAGACGCCGTACGAGTAAGCGTTGTCGCGGTGCACGATCGCGGAGAACGCGTCGACCGTCTCGCCCTGCAGCAGGATGTCCACCTTGACCAGGGCCGCGGACTGTTCGCCGGTCGGCTCGTAGTCCAGCGAGGCGTAGCCCTTCGTCTTGGACTTCAGCTGGTCGAAGAAGTCGAAGACGATCTCGGCCAGCGGCAGCGTGTAGCGGAGCTCGACCCGGTCCTCGGACAGGTACTCCATCCCCTGCAGGTTGCCCCTCATGGTCTGGCACAGCTCCATGATGACGCCGATATAGTCCTTCGGGCTCAGGATCGTCGCCCGGACCACCGGCTCGTAGATGTCGGCGATCTTGCCCTCGGGGAACTCGCTCGGGTTGGTGACGACGTGCTCCTTGCCGTCCTCCATCTCGACCCGGTAGACCACGTTCGGCGCGGTCGAGATCAGGTCGAGGTCGAACTCGCGCTCAAGGCGTTCCCGGACGATCTCCATGTGCAGCAGCCCGAGGAAGCCGCAGCGGAACCCGAACCCGAGCGCGCCCGAGCTCTCCGGCTCGTACTGCAGGGCCGCGTCGTTCAGTTGCAGTCGCTCCAGTGCGTCCCGCAGCGTCGGGTAGTCGTCGCCGTCGATCGGGAACAGCCCGGAGTAGACCATCGGCTGCGGGTGCTTGTAGCCGCCCAGTGCCTCGGTCGAGCCGTGCACCTGCGACGTCACGGTGTCACCGACCCGGGACTGCCGGACGTCCTTCACACCGGTGATCAGGTAGCCGACCTCGCCGACCCCGATGCTCTTGGACTTCATCGGCTCCGGCGAGATGACCCCGACCTCGAGCATCTCGTGCACGGCACCGGTGGACATCATCTTGATCCGGTCGCGGTGGGTCAGCTCGCCGTCGACCACCCGGACGTAGGTGACCACGCCACGGTAGGTGTCGTAGACCGAGTCGAAGATCAGCGCCCGCGGCGGTGCGTCCTTGACGCCCTTCGGCGGCTCCACCTGGGCGACGATCTCGCTCAGCAGGTCCTCGACGCCCTGGCCGGTCTTGGCCGAGACGCGCAGTACGTCGGACTCCTTGCAGCCGATGATGTGCGCCAGTTCGGCGGCGTACTTCTCCGGCTGGGCGCCCGGCAGGTCGATCTTGTTCAGCACCGGGATGATGTGCAGGTCCGCGTTCAGCGCCAGGTAGAGGTTCGCCAGCGTCTGCGCCTCGATCCCCTGCGCCGCGTCGACCAGCAGCACGGCCCCCTCGCACGCCTCCAGCGACCGCGACACCTCGTAGGTGAAGTCGACGTGGCCGGGGGTGTCGATCATGTTCAGGATGTACGTCGTGCCGTCGGGCGCGAGCAGTCCGCCAGGGGTGTCCGGCTTCGGCATGTAGGGCAGCCGGACCGCCTGGGACTTGATCGTGATGCCGCGCTCGCGCTCGATGTCCATCCGGTCCAGGTACTGGGCCCGCATCTGCCGGCCGTCGACGACACCGGTGATCTGCAGCATCCGATCGGCCAGCGTCGACTTCCCGTGGTCGATGTGGGCGATGATGCAGAAGTTCCGGATCAGCGACGGGTCGGTACGACCCGGCTGCGGCACGGTCGTGGGGCCAACGGGCACGGAGGGTTCCAGTTCGTCTCAGGGTGGTTCACGAGTGACAGGGCAACCCTTCAATCATCCCATGACAGGCCAGCCGTTTCCGCATCCATGGGTTCCGGCCCTCTGAGCGCTGATCGTCAGCGCTCGCCTACTCTCGG
>NZ_DASRXP010000066.1:0-6607 GCF_035687465.1 Kribbella sp. | reverse complement strand
AAGGACATTCCGGCTGCACGCGACCGGCTCGGGCACCTCTGCAGCCGCGACGCGGCTGACCTCGAAGCGGACGAGTTGGCCCGCGCGACGGTGGAGTCAGTGGCTGAGAACACTTCGGACGCGGCCGTGGCCCCACTGCTCTGGGGTGGCGTACTCGGGCTGCCTGGCCTGCTCGGTTATCGGGCAGCGAACACGCTGGACGCGATGGTCGGGTACAAGTCCACGAAGTACAGGAACTTCGGCTGGGCCTCAGCGAGACTCGATGACCTGGTCAACCTGGTCCCGGCGCGAGTCTGTGCGCTGCTCACCGGTCTGACCTCAGGCCGCCCGGCAGCGGTCTGGAGAGTCTGGCAGCGCGATGCTCCCGGACACCCGAGCCCCAATGCCGGACCGGTCGAGGCTGCGTTCGCCGGCGCCCTCGACCTGCGCCTCGGCGGCACGAACACGTACGGCGACGAGATCGAGAACCGCGGCACCCTCGGCGACGGATCCCCACCGGCCGTCGCCGACATCCGCCGTACGGCCGCTCTCGCCCGGCGCGTCTCCTACTCCGCCGCCGCGACCGCCGCGATCCTGGCGTTGCGTCCGAAGAACCGCGGGGCAGGCCCCTCGCTCTTTCGGACGCAACGACGAGGGGAGAGCTGATGCACCTGAGCCAGCGGCCGATACGGATCGCGCTGATCCGGCACGGCGAGTCCGAAGCGAACCTGGACAAGTCGATCTTCGAGCGGGTGCCGGACCACGCGATCCCGCTCACCCAGCACGGCTGGGACCAGTCGGCCGCGGCCGGGCTCCAGTTGCGCGAGCTGTTCGAGAACGAGCCAGTGCGGGTCTACGTCTCGCCGTACCTGCGGACCCTGCAGACGCTCGAAGGGCTCGGGCTGGGCGACCTGATCGGGATCGCCAACGAGGAGCCGCGGCTGCGCGAGCAGGACTGGGCCAACTACCAGGACACCGAGGACATCGACCGGCAGAGCAAACTCCGCGACTCCTACGGTCACTTCTTCTACCGGTTCACCGACGGTGAGTCGGGCGCCGACGTCTACGACCGGGTATCGAGCTTCCTGGAGACGATGCACCGCGACTTCGAGACCGCCGACTCGCCGCGCAACGTCCTGCTGGTCTCGCACGGCCTGACGATGCGGCTGTTCTGCATGCGCTGGTTCCACTGGTCGGTGAAGTTCTTCGAGACGCTGCGCAACCCCGGCAACGCCGAGACGCGCGCCCTGCTGCGCCAGCCCGATTTCCGGTACAAGCTGGACCGGCCGTTCGAACAAAGATTCAACTGCGGCTACGAACCGAAGGAACGGGAGCGATCGGCATGGTTGTAGACCAGACCCGCGAGGCAGCACAAGCCCTGCTGGGGAGCCTGGATCCTGGGCAGCGGGAGAAGATTTCGGCGCCTTTCGACACGCCGGACCACGATGTCTGGACCTACTTGCCCGGCGACCGGCCGGGGATCACGTTGGCGGAGCTGAGCGCGGACCAGCGGGAGTTGGCGATGCGGTTGCTCGAGCTGGCCTTGAGCGAGCGCGGGCTCGCGGATGCTCGCTCGGTTCTCTTCGCCGAGGCGGTACGCCGGGGGCTTCCGCAGACGGAGTCTGGCTCGACCATCGACGTGGGATCGGACCAGCGGTACTTCCTCCGCATTCTCGGTGATCCGGCCGGCCTCGAGCCGTGGGCGTGGCGGATCAACGGGCACCACCTGGCGCTGCACGTGACGATGGTCGACGGCGGGATCGGTTTCACCCCGCAGTTCTTCGGCGCCGAGCCCGCCGAGGTCCTGTCCGGACCGCACGCCGGACTGCGCACGCTGCCGACCGAGCAGGACCTCGGCTTCGAACTGCTCAACGCGCTCGAGCCCGGCCAGCGAGCCGCCGCGATCGTCGCGGATATCGCACCCGACGACATCCTCACCCGGCACGACCCGGTCGCGGACCCCGGCGTCCTGCGCCGCGGCCTCCCGTACGGCGAACTGAACGCCGGGCAACGCCAACTCCTCAGCCTCCTGATCGGCCAGTACGTCGGACGCGCGGCCGGCCCGATCGGTCTGCAGACCTGGCAGGACATCACCGACCACGGCATCGAGCGACTCACCTTCGCCTGGGCCGGTGGCACCGAGCCAGGCATTGGCCACTACTACTCGATCGCCGGCCCGAGCTTCCTCGCGGAGTACGACAACACTCAGGACGACGCCAACCACATCCACTCCGTCTGGCGAGACCTGCGCAACGACTGGGGCAAAGACCTCCTCGCTGCCCACTACGCCATGCACCGCTGAGCTGTGCCGATCTGATCGTGTCCACCCGTGGCTGAGCTCGATCGCCGACTCGTGGCGTGGTGTGAGCGACAACTGGGAGCCACGCCTGTCGAGCGGTTGATGGGCGTCTCTCAGATGGCGGAAGTGGTTGGTGTGCGCCTCGACGACGGCCGCAGCGTCGTGATCAAGTCCCGCAGCGATCCGACAGCGCGTGCGAAGACCTGCGTCGCGGTTCAGCACCACGCAGCAGATGCCGGATTCCCTTGTGCCCGGCCCTTGACCGACGTGACGGATCTCGACGGGCTCGCGGTTCATGCTGAGGAGTGGCGTCCAGGCGGCGAACTGTTGCGCGGGGACAGCCCGGAGATCGCCGAGCGGTCGGCCCAGCTCTATGCCCAACTCGCCGTGATCGTCGAAGATCTTCGCCTGTCGCCCCCACTGCCGAACCCCGAATGGGTGAACTGGGACCACGATGGCCCCGGCCTCTGGCCGCCGAACGAGCTCCACGACATCCGCCCCCTGGCGACCCAGCTCCCGCCGCCCCTGGTCGCGATCGCCACCCGCGCCCGCGCTCGCCTGATGAAGTCCGGACACCTACCGCGTGTCCTCGGCCACGCGGACTGGGAAGCCCAGAATCTCCGCTGGAATGCCGACGGTCCGCACGCCGTGCACGACTGGGACAGCATCGCGTGGTTGCCCGAGGCCGCGCTCGTCGGCGCCGCGAGTGGCGCGTTCGCCAGCGCGGAAATCCCGACACTGATGCCGCTCCACAGTTCTGAGGCCTTCATCGCGGCGTACGAGAATGCACGCGGCCGGACCTTCGCCGTCGAGGAACGGGAACTGGCCTGGGCCGCAAGCCTGTGGCCCGCCCTGCACAACGCCCGAGCCGAGTTCCTCTGGCACACCCAACCAGTCGCCCTCACCGAAGTGCTGACCCAAGGCGAAGAACGCCTCCGCCGAGCAGGCGCGTGAGATCAAAGGCGAGCTGGTAGCCGGAGTACGAAGCCGATGACGCAGGCGAGAACGATCGCGCTGGGGATCATGACCAGTGCCATTGCCGAGCCCACGGACAGAACGCTGCTGCTTGCCAGGATCCCGACGGCCGCAGGTGTGTAGAGCCCAGCGGCCCGGTGGCCGATGAACAGGGCAGTGAACCCGCTGCCGGGTCGCCCTGGTGCGCGAGCGGCCGCGTCGGCGAGCTGAGGTGCCAGCACCGAGATGCCGAGCCCGATCATCGCAACCCCTGCCAGTGTGAGGATGACCGATCCAGGCAATGTCGCCAGCAGTACTCCGATGACTGCGATCGCCAACCCACCTCGAGCGGTCATCGCCCCACCGAGTCGGGAGGTGGCATGGTCGCCGAAGAGTCGCCCACTGGCCATGGCGACCGTGAAGACGACAAAGGTCGCGGCAGCAATCCCCGCGCCCGCGCCGAGGTCATCACGGACTCTCAGCCCTGCCCACTCGCCAGTCGCGATCTCGAACGTCTCGGCCATCGCGTTGGCCATCGCCAGGCTGATCGCGGCAGCGCCAAGCAACGTCCAGCGTTTGGTCCGGCTGCCCGGGGTCAGCAGCTGCTGCAGGGGATGAGGCTGGTCTGACGGCAAGAGATCCGGTGCGATGATCAGCAAGGCGATGACGGCCACGCCCGCGACGCCACCGTAGTGCGCGATGAGCGGAACACCGAACTGTGCGGCGCCAGCGGCGGTCACTCCACCAGCAAGCGCGCCGACGCTCCAGACACCGTGCATCCGGCTCATGACCGGTCGCGGCCGCAGCGCGCTGATGACCGAGGCCTGCAGATTCATGGCAACGTCGACGAAGACGTCAAAGGCCGCGAGCACGACCAGCGTCACCACCAAGAGGGTTGCGGAGCCTGAGGCTCCGATCCCCACCAGGGCGGCGGCATAGAACAGGCCGCCAGCGACCAGGATCGGTCTGGAGCCTGCACGGCGAATGGCAACACCGCTGAAGAAGCTGGCGGTGAGCGCGACCAGACTGCCGGCCGACAGGGCAAGACCGAGCCCAGCGGTGGAAACCCCGGCCTGGTCGCGGACCTCTGACAGACGGGCGACGAGGGTCGCGTAGATGAAACCGTTGACGAAAAACTGTGCGCCCAACGCAAGAACAGTGCGGTGCCCGGAGTCGCCAGATCTCACTGACGCCCACCGACCACGCTCAGCGCGTACATCGCTGGAGAGTATCCAGGCTCTCGACTGTCACTGGAGGCGCGGCCTGCTCCGAGTTGCTCGTCGACCTCAGCCGCGGGTTAGAGGAAGCGGCCGCCAGGTAGGTAGGGCGCCGGTGCCGGCATCCCGCGGACGGCGAGGTACCCCTCGGTTGCCAGGTTGAGGCGCGCAGTCAGGCCGACGTCTATCGCCCAGTCGTTAGCGCTCGTGATGAAGTCGACCAAAGTGTCTCCAGAGGAGGAGGCGAGGGCTTCCCAGAGCAGGTCCTGTGCAGTCGCGGGATCTGTTGCTGCGAGAAGGGTCGCGCGGTTGTGGTGGTCGATGTACGCGTAGCCACGCCGGCCGGCGACGACGAGTCGCTGAGAGTTCAGCAGGAAGGTGTGGTCGGGTCCGTGACCGGCGCCGCGCAGGCTGGTGTCCAACTCGTTCATCCAGTCGAAGTCGTTCTCGTCGCCGTCGTTGATGCCCTTGATCACCGGGATCGTGGACCGGTCGACCGTGCCGACCATTTGCATCTCCGGGAGCAGGGAGAACCGGGCCTGCCGGTAGACCCGGGTGGCGCCGGGGTGGGTGGTGGAGTTGAACATCCCCGGGCGATCGCCGGCGTGTGCCAGGACGGCGTCCAGAAGTTGCCTGCCGATGCCGGTACCGCGGGCTTCGGGGAGCACGCCGTACGTCGTCAGGTACCAGAACCCGCCACGGTTCTGCGAGAACGCGAACCCATTGATGCCCCCGGCGCCGACCGACACCCAGCAGCCCGCCGGATCCACGGTGAGCAGGTGCCGCGCCCACTCGATCCACGCCTGGATGATCCTCAGCGGCCGTCCCTGCTCACCCGGCTCGAGGAACACTCGCTCCGACACCCGTTCGACGACGGGCAGATCTTCTTCCCGCATCTGCCTGACCCGCCTGTCATCCACCCATCGACGGTACCCAGTCCACCTCACCCGGGCCACCAACTTTCCCGCCACGACCGGCCGCGCGTGACCCGGAGTACGGGGGCTAGTAGGCCGTGCAGCGCTGGCCTTCACCAGACCCGAAGGATCCCTGGGGCGAGAAGGAACTCGCCGAATTCAAGGGAGCGACGGAGCCGCTTCCGACGGTACGGCGCAGTCGTCTCGACTGCGATTCGTTCGCGGTGCTCGGAGTAGATCTGAAGGGCATCGGATTCCAGCGAAGGGATGTAGACGTCTTCGGCGACGACCACGGCCACGAGGTCGTCCGACCGGTCGCGAAAGCCACGCCAGAGCAGGTCGAGCATCTCCTCCTCATCGGCGGCGTCACCGACCATCTCGATGGCGAGTTGACCGTCGGCATCCTCCGCGATCGCGAAGGGCATGAATTGAACTCGCTTGGCAACGCTGATCCTGGAAACCCTCGACCACGGTCCAGCGCACGCCACCCCAGATCCTCTTGGAATCGGTGATCTCTGCGGGCCGCGACCGAGGCCGACCTCCTCTCGGCACCGATCAATCGCACGCCGGGGATGGTGGCTTACTCGGACGGCTCTGAAGGTCACCTCAACCTTCCACAGGTCAGAGGTTGCTGTGGACAACTTGGCCTGATTCGATACCACCTACAAGATCCAGACAATCTTCGGAATCCCTTACAGATAAGGGCATTCCGAACGAAAACTGTCGGAGGCAGTGTCTAGAGTCTTGGGTATGGAGATCTTGGGCGCGCGACCGGCATGGTCGAAGACCAGCAGCGAACGGCTGCAGGTCCTCGACGCGGTCGAGACCGAGCTCGCCCGCCTGAAGACCGTCCGGCTCCACTACATGGCCAGCGTCGACGACTCCGGCGATGCCGCCAACCTAGGAGCCCACGACACCGTCGAACTGTTGTCGCTGCGCCACAACCGCCACCCCCGCGACGTCCGCCGCGACCTCACCCTCGCCAAAGCCCTCCCCAAATACCCCGCCGTCGCCGCCGCCCTCCCCGACCCAGCAGCAGATCTCGGCAGCGACCTCGACGATCACGTCGCCAGCGACGCCGACCTCGACGCCGACCTCGAAAGTGATCTAGCCGCCGCCCCGGACGCCGCCCCGGACGCCGAGGCGGACGGTGCCGCGGACCCGGACACCGACGCGGATGCGGACGGTGCCGTCGACCCGGACATCGATGCGGGCGGTGCAGACTCGGATGCTGGGGTGCGGGG
>NZ_DASRXP010000065.1:0-6155 GCF_035687465.1 Kribbella sp. | reverse complement strand
CAGGAGGTCTGGTCGTCGACCTTCGCCTCGGGGGCGTTGGACTTGACCGACTCGATCCCGTTCTGCGCGCTGGCCTTGGTCTTGTAGCTCTCGCTGGTCGCGATGATCTCGCCGTTGCCGGCCTTGAGCCGGAACCGGAACCCGCCCGACTTGTCCTCGTACAGCTCGAACTTGCCCGCCATGGATACAACCTCCCGTGATGATGGTCTGACGACGGTTCGGACACTAGTCCTCACCGACGGTCATCCGCAGCCCCGACATGCGATCGCGTCGAGGACCACGGTGAGACCGAAGCGGAACCGGTCGAGCGCCCGCTGCACGGTGTACGGGAGAGTGTCGTCGGTCGGGTCGAATGCGCCTGCCTCGTTCAGCGCCTCGAGGTTCGGATAGTCGCCCTCCGCGAGGTACCTGCCGAGGATCGGCGAGTACTCCGCCCACCACTCGTCATCGCTGCGACCGGTCCTGATCGGGGCCTGCTCAGCGTCGACGACCTCGCCCGCGGCTCCCCGGATATAGACGTCGAGCGTGGCCAGACACTGTTCTCTCGCCGCGGCCGGAAGATTCGTCAGCAGTCCGAGCGCGGCCTCATAGCGGGCGACCACGTGGGGGCCGAGAACCGTTCGGGACGTGGAGATCTGGAGCAGCCAGGGGTGGCTTCGGTGCAGGTCGAGGGACTGCCAAGCGTAGGAGCCCAGGGTGCTGGGTGAGGGCTGGCCGCCGATCGCCTGATCCACCATCAGTTCGAGCAGTTCGGCCTTGCTGACATAGGTATAGAGAGAGGAAGCGCCGATCCCGAGTTCCTGGGCGATCCGTCGTACCGAGACCGCCGGCAGGCCTTCGCGGTCCGCCAGGCCGATCGCCGCGGCGACGATCTGGTCGAGGTCGAGTCGTTGCTTGGGGCCACGCCGGGGTGGTTCCGCGGTCCGCCAGAGCAGGGCCATCGTCCGGGCCGGATCACCGCCGCCCGCGTACTCCATCTGTTCGCTCCTCAGCCACTTCCGGATTGACACTGTCGGGTTTACTCCGAACACTGTACGGTGTTTCTCGTGAGCGTTCGAACCGTCCCGATCCTGCCCTGCCGCCACCTCGACGACGTGCTGCCGTTCTACGAGGCGCTCGGCTTCCGTCCCACCTTCCGCCAGGCCCGGCCGAACCCGTATCTGACCATCACCCGCGACGACGGCTTCGACCTGCACTTCTGCGGTATCCCCGAGTTCGATCCGGAGGACTCCTACAGCAGCGTGATCGTGCTGGTCCCCGCTACCCAGTCCCTGTACGACGAGTTCGCGGCCGGCCTGCGCACGGCGTACGGGAAACTGCCGATCACCGGGATTCCGCGGATCACCCGGCCGCGGCGCAAACAGGGGACGTCGGGTGGGTTCTCCGTGATCGACCCGGGCGGCAACTGGCTCCGGATCATCACCGGCGGTGCCGAGCAGTCCGACGGGAGCCGGTTCGAGCGGGTTCTGCTGAATGCGGCGAGGCAGGGTGATTCCCATGGTGACGTGGGCGCCGCGATCGCAGTACTGGAGGCGGGGCTGATCCGGCATGCCGATGCGACTGGCGTCGAACGGTTGCCGGTGCTGCTTTATCTGACGGAGTTGCTGATTCGCAGCGGGGCCACCGAGCGCGCGTCCGCAGTACTGGATGAGGTGCAAGCGCTCAAGCTCGACCTCGATGACGCGACCTCCGCCGAGATCGCCGCGTTGACGGAGCAGCTCAGCTGAGACGGTCGCGAACGGCGGTGATGTAAGTGTCTCGAGAGACAGGACCGCCGAATCGCAGCCGGTCGTAGGGCGCGAACTCGGGCTCCAGTCGGTCGAGCTCATCGGAAAGCTTCCTCAGATCGTCCGGTTCGGTGGCGGCGTTGATTGCCTGGATCAACTGATCCTTGCGCTGCATCGTTGCCGGTGTCACCGAATGCAGGCAGACGTTTCGCCCACTCAGGTAGGAGTTCCACGCATCATTGCCCTCGGCGTCGTTCTCCCACTGCGCGACGAACCATTGCCGAACGTTGTCGATACCGAGTCGATCGGCGAGGGTGAAGAGATCGGCCGGGACCATCTCGGCGCCGTCGGACCGGAGGTAGCCGGGCATCGGCAGCTTGTGGTCCAGCATCAACTGCCGGACCTCCGCGACATCGCGACCCGCTTCGGCGCACAGTTCGGTCAGCACCCGGAACTGCTTCGTCACGTACTCGTCGTCCTCCGAGGTCATCGGATGAATGCCGTTGATCTCGAGATACCGCTGCCTCACCGCGTCTTGGCTCATGCGGAAAACGCTAGGGCCGGAATGCTTCGGTGGAAGGCGAAGTGACGGTCAGCCTTCGAGGTCGGTTAGTACGCCGCGGATGCCGGCTACCACCAGGTTGATTCCCAGGGCGTAGTAGCGGTCCGTCGAGGCCGGGCAGACCAGGGTGTCGGCGGCGCCTGCGATCAGGGGATACCGCTTCGGTGGGAGAGCGGCCAGGGATGCGCGCTTCATCCGGAGCCCTTGTTCGCGGGCTTCCGGCTCGGGGTCCTCGCCGGCACCTGGCTCCGTAGTGACCAGCGTGATCAGCGAGCACAGCGACTGCCTGCCGACCTCGGCCGCGTAGTCCTTGTCGAATCCGCCCTCCGTCAGCAGCTCCATCGTCCGCTCGGCCATCGCCAGGCCGGGCTCGGCCGCCAGAATCCGGGTCAGCGTGAGCCCCGCGATGCTCGGATGCGGCCGCAGCGCATCGACAAAAGCAGTCAGTACTGCGCGCAACTGGCGATCCCACCGCTCGTCGCTCGGCTCGGGCAGCCGGATATCGGCGAGCAACCGGTCGGCCATCGCGTTCAGCAGGTCACTCTTGTCGCTGAAGTGCCGGTAGAGGGCCATCGGCGTCACCTCGTGCTGCAGCGCCAGCCGCCTGATCGTGACGGCGTCCAGCCCTTCGGCGTCCGCGATCCGTACGGCACTGGAGGCCAGCGTCGCCGGATCCAGTCGTTTCGAGGTGCTCTGCGTCGTCACGTTGACAAGTTTACAACGTAGACCTAACGTCTATGCCGTACGCTTACAACGTATACATACGGTGTAGACATCTTCTCTGTGAGGTAGACGCATGAGACGCAGTCCCTGGGCGACGCTGGCGGTGCTGGCCCTGGCGCAGTTCATCGTGGTGCTCGACGTGACGATCGTGAACGTCGCACTGCCCGACATCCAGTCCGATCTGAACTTCTCCGCCGACACCCTGCAGTGGGTGATCAGCGCTTACACACTGCTGTTCGGCGGCTTCCTGCTGCTCGGTGGCCGGATGGCCGATCTGCTCGGTCCGCGGCGGGTCTTCATCGCCGGTCTGCTGCTCTTCGGTGTCACCTCGCTGATCGCGGGTCTGTCGGAATCGGCCGGCTTCCTGATCGGCGCCCGCGCAGTACAGGGCCTTGGTGGTGCACTGCTTTCGCCGGCCGCGCTGGCGATTCTGACGGTCACCTTCGCCCACGGCCGCGAGCGGAACATCGCGATGGGCGTCTGGGGTGGTCTGGCCGGACTCGGCGGAACCCTCGGGGTCGTGGCCGGCGGCGTCCTGGTCGACACGCTCAGTTGGCAGTGGGTCTTCTTCGTGAACGTGCCGATCGTGATCGCCCTGGTCGCGGTGATCCCGGTCTTCGTCCCCGACACCCGGCATGGCGCCGACGGCCCGCGGACGTTCGACACTGCCGGCGCAGTGCTCGGTACTGCGGGACTCATGGCGGTCGTGTACGCCGTAGTCCGGGCGGAACCCAAGGGCTGGGGTTCGGCTGAGGTCATCGGCTTCCTGGGCGGCGGTCTAGTGTTGCTCGCTCTGTTCGTGAGAGTCGAAGCACGCTCGAAGGCGCCGCTGGTCCCGCTGCGGCTATTCCGCTCGCGGGCGCTCAGCGTGTCCAGTACGTCGCTGGCCTTGAACGGCGCGGGTTTCCTGTCGATGTTCTTCCTGACGGCGATCTACCTGCAGCAGGTGCGAGGTGATTCCGCCCTGGAGGCGGGCGTCCACTTCCTGCCGATGGGAGCCGCGGCTGTCATCGGTGCGGTTGTTGCTTCGCAGTTGGTGCAACGGCTGGGCACGCGAACCGTGCAACTGAGTGGAACCGTCCTGAGTGTGGTCGGACTACTCCTGCTCTCGCGTGCGGATGCCACGGGGTCTTATGCCAGTCAGTTGTTGCTCGGGTTGATCCTGTTCGGAGTCGGGATCATCGGCGTCGCAGTACCGGCTCAGATCGCTGCTGTCTCGGACGTGGAACACCATGAGGCTGGATCAGCTTCTGGCGTCGTCACCGCGATGTACCAGGTCGGCGGCGCGCTGGGCCTCGCCATCGTGACCACCTTGTCCATCTCGAAGACCACTGACGCCTTGGAGCACGGAGTAGCCCAGCAACAGGCGCTGGTCGAAGGGTTCCAGCGCGGCCTCCTGATCGCCGCCCTCTTCGCCATCGCCAACGTCGCGGTCACCTTGGCAACCCCGCAAATCCAGCCCGCCCGGGAACAGATCGCCGAGGCCGCCGCGGCAGCCTAGTTGCTCCCAGCAACCAGCTTGCGTCCGAAGAACCTGAGGTCATAGCCCAAGGTTCTTCGGACGCAAGGGGGTCAGGCTTTCTGGGCGGTGAGGATGGTGGCGGGGCCGGCGGTGCGGGTCGGCGGGTTCCAGGTCGAGGTGGTGACGTCGGTGAAGCCGGCTTCGGTGACCTCGGCGGACAGGTCGTGAGAGGCCCACTTCTTGTGGACGGCGACGATCAGCCGGCCCGCTGGTTTGAGGATGCGGTGGACTTCCGCCAACCCTGCTTGACGATCCGGCCACAGGTGCACGTTGTTGACCGACAGTACGACGTTCGCCGACTCGTCCGGCTGATGCGTTGAAGCGGCGTCTCCCTGGATCAGCTGGACCTTCCCGGTCTCGACGAGATCCAGCGACCGGTGTTTCGCCGCGATCAGCATCGTCTTCGACGGATCCACCCCGACCACGACAGCGGCGTACTTCCCGGCCCACCGCAAACCCACCCCAGGTCCCGGCCCGAGCACCACCACGTGGTCCTTCGGCCGCAATCCCGCCAGCTTCACCACGTGCTTCTCGGTCATCCCGTTCGCGCGGACCATCAACCACCCCCCGACCCGCCCGACGGCCCCAGCCGGCCGCCCGAACCCCCGCTCACCCACCCACGCCCCAAGAGAACCCATACCCAATACCACCACGCCCACGAGAGAAACCCGAGTACCTGACCACCCAGGTCCCGCTGGCAGACCAGGTTGGGGAACTGGCCACGTTGCGTGCGGAGGGCAAGATCCGTCATATCGGCTTGTGCGCGGTCGAGGTCGACCAGATCGAGCAGGCACGAAAGCTGGTCGAGGTGGCCAGCGTCCAGAACATCTACAACCTGACCCGGCAGCGCCATCGCGATGTCATGGAGTACTGCACGCGGGAGAGCATCCCGTTCATGCCGTTCTTCCCGCTACAGGCAGGAGCGCTGGCTGAGACGGACGGCGTACTGGAGCAGACTGCCGCGGCTCATGGAGTAGCGCCGTCGCAGATCGCGCTGGCGTGGCTGTTGCACCTGTCGCCCATGACCCTGCCGATTCCTGGTACCTCGAAGGTCGCCCACCTGGAGGAGAACCTCGCTGCCGCACAGATCGAGCTCACCGACGCCGAGGTCACCAAACTGAGCTCGGAGTGGTCCGACGAGCCCTAAAGGAGCCAGCCGATGCGGAGTTCTTCCGCGGCTGGGCGGGAGGTCCGCAGGAGTTCGGCTCGCTCGGGGTCGTCTTCGGGGAGGTCTTCGGCGAGGGCGGCCTGCGCGGCGATTGTCTGGGGCCGGGCGCCGAGCGCGGCGCGCAGGTGGAGTGAGCGGCGCAGCATCGCGATCCGCTCAGCGGGCTCCTTGAGATGTGCGAGGTGCCGGATGATGTAGGACTCGAAGTAGCCGTCGCCGGACCTCGTCGCGATCTCGAGAGCTGTCTCGTAGCGCGGGAGGGCGCCGGCCGCATCATCGTCGATGTTGTCCAGCAGGACAGCCCAGTGGTACTCGGCCCAGCCGCGCTGCTTCTCGTTGCCGCTCTCAACCGCCGCCCTGTAGCTAGCCTCGGCCACTGCGCGGTCGTCGGCGCGAGGATCGCGCTGGAACAGCAGGCGGCTGTAGGCCAGTCGCGCCGTGAGCAAGTGCGCC
>NZ_DASRXP010000064.1:0-11550 GCF_035687465.1 Kribbella sp. | reverse complement strand
GGCGCGACCAGCGCGCTGGACCGGCTGCTCCACGTCCCGAACCTGAGCGCCGAGCGCCGCGACGAGGGCGACGCGTTACTGCGGACCGTCCTGCAGAACGCCGCCCAACACTCCGAGCCAGCCGCAGCACGCCTCGCGGCGCTGCCAGGCGAACCGCGACCACCCCTACCGTCCGAACTGACCGCAGCCGCCCACCAAATCACCCGCGAATCCCGACTACTCACCAACGCGCTGCCGGCCGCGTCCAGTGCGGCGCTGCCCGGCGCAGGTGGTCCTGCAGGCGGCCGGCACTCCGGTACTGCGCTGCCCGGTGCGGGTGGTCCCGGCGGTGGGCGGCAGCGGGGGCAAGTGGGGGCCAGGCATCGGCGGGTTCAGGGTGGGGTTACGGCGACTCCGCTGGTGCGTGGGACTGGGCTGGTGGTTGGGGTTGGTGGGCGGCCGGTTCTTGATGGTGATCTGGCGGAGGACACTGCGCTCGCGGCGCTGCGGCAACTTGGGCGGGCGGATCTGAGCAGTGCGATCACCAGCCGGCCGACGATCAACACGCAGCAGCTGGCCGTCATCAGTACGACGACGAGCAGCGACCCGCAGTACATCCGGGTCGAGATCCTCCCCGTCGACCGCGGCATGGCGGCTCAAGGCCGGCTCCGCTCAGGCACGGAGAACGACCCACACGTCCTGCGGATCTCGCCACGAGTGGCCGATGCGCAGCTCGCACGGATCTGGGTGCACCAGCTGAGCCAGCTGACGCAACAACTCGAAGCAGCGAAGGCGGGCCGGCCGCACGGCGTGATGGGCAGGCTGGGCTCGTTGTTCGGCCACGAGAAGCGGGACCGCACGCTGAACGCCGACCACGCGGCGTACAGGTTGCTGACCAAGACTTGGCACCAGGCGCGGACGCAAACCGCGCAGTACGGGCGACCGACCGGCGCGCAGAGCGTGGCGGACCTGGAGCGCGACCTCCAGGGACTGGCCGCTGCAATCGGCAAGAAGGCCGGTACGCCCCCTGCGCTCCCGTGGGATCCCGCCGCAATCTACGTGCCCGGCGCCTCGGCGGCCGGCGTGGCGGCGGCCGTGGCTGTCCAGGCTGCAGCGAACGCCGAGCCGGAGCCGAACACGCCAGCTTTCCTTCGGGAGCAGGTCGTTGCCGAGATCGCCGGGCTGGAATCCGCGGTCACAGATCTCCAGACCCACGCGAACACCAAGACAGAGAGCTCTGCCACAGCGACCGAGAAGGCCGCTGAGAAATTGGCCGAGGCTGCGACAGAGGAGAAGTTCAAGGACAAGGGCGCACCGGAACGCGCCCGCAAGCTGCGGGTGGAGGCGGACGGCGAGCGCCGGAAGGCCAGCCGCCACACCGAGATCGCCGCCGCCTACACGAAGGCTGCCGACGGCGCCGGGCAGGCGCTGGCCGGTTACCAGGAACTGCTCGCCGAACTCGACGCCGTCATCGCGGACCCGAGCCGTCCACAGACCGCGATCCCCGACCTGGCCCGCGAGGCCGCCGAGAAGGCTGACGCCTACCAGGTCAGCGTCGACCGGGCTCTACCGGTCAAGGATCTGCTGAGTACCGGCGTACCGACCGGCGATCCGCTGGCGGCACCGGTCGACGAGATCAACCGGGTGCTCACGGCTCATGGCATCGGCGCAGCGCTCGGGGCCAGTGGTGAGCCGCTGCCGCTGCCGGCCGCGGAGTACCGGCGGGTGCTGTCGACGTCCGGGATGGAGTTCACGGTCGGCGGCAACCCCGACGACGACGTGACCAAGCTCGTCCAGGTCCGGCTCAAACTGAAGCCGCGCGACGTCCGCGAGGTGACCAGCCACGACTACGACCTCGCCGAGCAGATGCAGGGAACCATCGGTGAGGGCGGTCAGAACGTCGCGACCACCGACACCCACTTGTCGAACGTCACCGTCGGCATCGACGCACAGCCACTGATGGCGATGGCTCCTCCCGGCAGCACTGTGCACTCGCTCTCGCAGGTGGTCTCCCCCCGGGTCGACGCCACTTCCGGACGGTCGATGAGTGAGACCGCGGGTGCGTCCGGGCACTACCAGCGAGGGTCGGTCGACGACAATCGCGGTGAGTCGCTGCTGGTGGAGTGGTCCGGCGATTGGGAGATCGAGGTCCGCAAGTCGGCCACAGAGCCCTGGTCGGCGGTGGAGACCGCCGACGCCGGCCAGCAGCTCACCTGGGTGTCGGCTGCCTACACCGTGAAGCCTGCGGCGGAGACGACCACCCTCGCTGATCACGGCCGGCAAGCGGAGATCAGCACCGCCTTCCCCCGGCATACGGTCAGCGATATCGCGGACCTCACCGCTCTGCGGGACAGCCTCGTCGCCGAGGGCCGGGACAGGTTCGGATCCATCGACCGGGTGGCCTACGACCACCTCGACGGCCTGATGACCAAGGACATCAACCGGCTGTTGCGGGAGATGAGCAAGCCCGGTGGATACGGACGCCAGATCGTCAGCGGCGGCGAAGCGGAGTACCACCTGCAGCTCGAGGTCGAGCCAATCTGGAGCACGGCTGAGCTCAGCGGCGAGGCCAGCTCCGACCTGTGGCAAGAAGAGGTGTTGGTCGATTTCGCCGGCGTCACGGCGAGCCAGACCTTCGCTTCGTCCCTGGCGGCATCGGCCTCGCTGGCCTACCCGGGCAAGGCGGTGGCCGGCCAGCCGGTGCCCGGTTACCTGCCGAGCCCGACAGCACTGAGCGATGTCGGGCACTCGACCGCGGACATCTCCCCATCGATCAGCGCGGGCCGCAACGTCTCCCGCCAGGGCGGGCTGAACGTCAGCGCGACGTCGATCACGCCTGCGGTCCACCGCGATCTGGGCCCCACCCAGGGCGTACTCGTCGGCCTCAAGATCAAGGCCACGCTGCGAAAACTCGGTGACACCAAGACCGAACCGGTGGTCGTGGAGGAGGTCTGCCAGGCCAGGCTCCGGGTGGCGGAAAACGATCTGTTCCGCTGCAGTGGTCCGGTCGACAAGGACGCCGTACTGCGCAACGCCGACGACACGCCCCGCCTTGATCAGGACAACCGGATCCTGCTGCGAGGCGACGCCGAACCCGCCACCGGCCCGCAGACGCTGCCGCCGTGGATCGGTCGCGGGGAAAATCAACTGCGCGGCGCCGGCCAAGCGCTCCCCCAGGACCTCACCGGTGCGGAGCTGGCCCTGGCCGATACCCTGACCAACCTCAGCGCGCAGGGCTTGGTCCCTCCGCTCGACGCCGACTTCCAGCCACGCTTCGACACGTCGCCGTTGCCGGCCGACCCCGTACGGCGTGCCAGGCTGCAGCTCAAACTTGCCGGGCAGCTGATCAACTACGACCGGGTGGTCCAGCAGATCTCGGCGGGACGCCTGGAAGCGGGGTACAACCAAGCCTGTCAGAGCGGCGTCCCGGTGATGCTCGTCGACCGGTGGACCGGCCAGACGCCGCGCTACCGGCCGATCCGGGTAGCGATCAACCAGGACTTCGATTCCGTCGAAGGCCGAGGCACAAGTACTACGACCGCGGTGGTGCGGCTCGGGATCGCCTCGGACGCCACCGGGCGATCCGGCGGCCGATCGAAGTCCGTCCCGGTCTCCGGGGGCGTGAACGTCAGCAACGGACCCGCCCAAGGGATGCGGGGCTGGGCCGGCCGGCTGGGCGTGAAGCTGAGCCGGAACGCCATCGGCCGGACCTTCGGCTGGACCGTCGGCCGGCGGGTCAACCGGGTCTCGCTGACCGAGAGCACAGGACCGGTCGACGAACTCAGGGTCGGCCACCGCATCGTCGTCACCGAGATCACTCCGACCGGCGACTCGGCACCACTGGCCGAGGTCGCGGGCAGCGCGCGAATCGTCGCGGACAGCGCACTGACCCGGGCAGACGCACCGGTCTACGCCGCGCAGCCGACAACTCCCGATCCGGCTGCGGTGCAGCAGTCGATGCCCGTCCATGTCGACGCCGGCAACCCCGTCGACCGCATCCACACGGCGCTCAACAGGGTCCAACCTGGATCCAGCGCCTACCTCGAACTGCATGCGTTGCTCGCTCCGGACAGCCTGGTCGCGCACACCGACTGGATGAACGGCGAGTACCGGCTGCCGTTGACCGTCACCCCAGCACCGAACACTCCAGCCGCCGCGGTGCGACAGGGCACCCTGCTCCCGCGGGAGCTCAGTGTGGTGGTCCGCGGCGAGGCGAAGAGCTTGACCTTCGCGGCCGTCACCGACCAGAACACTGCCGACATCAACCTCACCATCAAGGACACCGGCTTCAGCTCCGGCCGGTCGGCCTCAGGCGGCGTCGGGATCGACGGAGGCGCCGGCCCGGTCGACGCGGACGGATCCGGCACTTCCGGCGGCGTGAGCGCAGGCCGGATCGGCGGCACGTCCCAATCGACCACTGACAGCCAAAGTACTGGCGACGAACGTCTGCTGGTCAACATCGGCGTCCACTACCAGTTCATGGGGCGCTTCGGCATGGCGGCCGAGATCAAGGACGGCAACGACACAGTCCAGGCAGTGCCCCTTCAGGACAGCCTGGCGCAGTTGTCGATGCCTGAGCGGCGTGCCTTGCGGCTGTATGGCAAGGACAAGCTCGATCTGCCCTTGGGCATCGTCGCCGATGCCGCCGAGCGCTATCTGGAGGGTCAGCTCGAGCTCAGTCCCCGAGACGCGCATGCCTTCGTCCGTCGGTACAAGAAGGAGAAGGCCGGCCAGACCACGGGACTGGCGGCGAGCCACACTGACGAGCGGTTGACCGCGAAGGTGCTGGAGACCGCCGGCGTACCGGCGCCCACTGCGACGACCGCCGAGGAACGGCTGGACGAAGCCCTGGTCGCCACGAAGCAGAACGCCGAGCAGCAGCGGGCCGTAGGCCTTCCGGACCCGTACGACGCCGGTCTGGCCTCGGCCCAGATCGAGGACATCAACCCAGTCGGCCGTCCGGACGAGCGGCTCGACCTGCTCACGCCCGTCGTCGGTCAGATCGAGGAGGTGGCACCTGGTCTGCTGGACGAGAACCCACTCGTCCGGGACGCGCTGGCCGTCGACCTGGCGGACACGGCATGGGACGGCCACCTCGGCGACATGCTCGGCGTGCGCGGCTTCCCCCTCGAGGTCGAGGTCCCCGTCCCGGGGCGAGCGCAGCCCGATCTGCTGCTGATCCGGATCAAGGCCCGGTACGACGGTCGCATCCTGGTCGACGGGTCGCCGCAGCTCCCCAAGGTGGACGCGGTCGGCCTCAACCAGGGATACGGCTTCGTCGCGCGGAGGCGATCCGTCAGCCACAACACGGTCCACTCGGCTGGGGTGGAGCTGAAGGGCCCCGCCGCAGCTGGCGCCACGCTGTCAGGGGCTGCGGGCACCGACAGGAGCCAGCAGGTCTCGGCCGAGCAAGGCGACACGAACACCACAATCGACCGAACCGGGCATTTCGACCTGGCCCAGGTCGAGCGCGGCCTGGTCTTCACCACCGAGGTGTCCCGGGTCCACAACGCCGGCGCGGCGACGATGGCGAGCCTGCGGTGGAAACTCAACCGGACGGTGCCGGCGGAGCAGACCACCGACGCCACCGCGGTCCAGCTGCACGCCCGTTTGGCATTGCTAGTCCCCCGGCAACTGATCGATCCGGCTCCCCAGAACGCCGCTGCCCGCACCCCAGTTGCACAGCCTGTCGAGCATCGCGGGCTCATCATGCCCGACGGTGTCGTCGCCGAGGCGATGCTTCCGCACGGCAAGGACGAACCGCCCAGCGACCAGCTGTACACCCAGCTCGCCGCGTATCTGGCGCAGCACAAGCAGATGCGAGAAGCAGGATTCCGCGAGTACCAAGTAGCGCTTGAGACCGTCCTGGCGCCCACCGCTCTGCGGGCAGCGTTCAAGCGGTTGACCAGCGAACAGGGCTTGCGGCTGCCGCCGATGGCCGGACGCGGCAACGGAAGCACCACCTTCAGCGTGGTGATCAAGGCCAAGCCGCTGGGCTGGGACCTGCAGGGAGAACCGCTGCCTGATGCTCAGGCCGGCTGGGCGCGCCGCCGCGAGGCAGCCACCAGCACCTCGAACACCAGGAACCACCTCCTGCCGGTCACCGGTACGGGCGGCGTCAGCTCCATCGTCAACGTCGGTGGCTCGATCGGCGAGCAGGTCAAGGAGAAGACCTCCGACGCGCACGGCTCGCGGGCGGAGACCACCAAGTTCGAAGAGGGCAACCTGGCCGCCGTCGAGGTGCCGATGGTGTACCAGGTCACCATCGAGGAAAGCACTGACACGGGCCGCGGGACGCCGAAGACGAAGCATGTGGAGCACCTGCCCGAGACGGCGCATGCGGTGTACTACCTGAAGATGCTGAATCACGAGTATCTGGACGGGCTCCGGCAACTCGAGACCGGGGCTTCGGTGGCCGACCCGCAGCTTGAAGCTGCACCGCGCAAGCTCGGGAAGCCAGACCTGCACGCGACGGAGTACAGGCAGGATGCGTCTGGCAAGCAGGTGCACGAGCCTTATCGGCCGCTGCTGGCTGCTCTTGCGCAGGCGCGGGCGGAGGAGACGACGGTGGTCTTGTCGGTGCAGGAGGCCGATGGCCACGAGAGGGTCTATCAGGCGTTCGCCAACGGCACGATGGCCGGTGTGAACGACGGTGGCTACGGCGCGGCTTTTGCCACACTGCATCCGCGGCTGGCTCTGATGGCCGAGGGTCGGGTCGATCTGCGCGAGCTGTTCAACAACAGTTCGCGGTCTGCGACTTTCAGCGAAACTGTGGCCGGCGCGCTGGCCAAGAGCGGCGTACCGGATTCGATCCTGAGAGGGCTGGACCACGCGACGACCAGCCGTCAGCTGGCCGCGGGCCAGGGCGCACGGCCGACCCCGGGCGGCAGGGCCTTGCCCGGCAGGGCGATCACTCCGACCGGACAAGGCCCGTCTCTGTCGGGGCCATGATCACCACGGCGGGCATGATGGACCCACACGACGAGAGGGACGGTATGGCGTTCGCGGTGGCGCGCACGAGGGACGAGGCGCTCCTCTACCTCGAGCTGACTCCTTGCCAGGACTGCGGCTCCAACGAGGCCCCGTGGGAACACGGCCTGACCGAGGTGGATGGTGAGCTGACCATCAGCTACGCCGCCGTCTGCCCAGGCTGTGGAGCCGAGCGCGAGTACCTGTTCGGTCTGCCTGCGCTAGAGACACCGCCCGGTTCGTGGCCGACCTTCGGTGGCGCGGAGCCGTCGGAGCTCCTGGATGCCGGACAGTGGCTGGAGGTTGCCGATCAAGCCGCGGGCAACGTCCCTGCCGATTCCACGGAGGCCGGGCGGGTGCTTGCCATCGCGCGGGCTGCTGTCGAAGAGGTGATCAAGTTCGTCCCGGCCGGGCAGGACGCAGTACCGGTGGATGAGTTCTGGACCAGCGCTGGTCGCAAGGTGCGGGATCCTGAGCCCGGCCGGTTCCGGCTCGACCGGCTGCTGGTGGTACGCGACACCTATCACGAACTCTCCCTGACGACAGGAGCGAAGTAACCGATGCTGACCGCAAGGACCCTCGCCGAGGCGCAGGTCTACGTGAGCTTGTCGACGGCGGCCGACTCGTCGGTCCCCCCGACGGCACCCCCGCCGATCGTGCCGGGCCCTGACCTGATCGAGGGCGAGGACGCGTGGACGGTCAGGTCCACTGCCGGTGAGATCACCGTGCCGTACGCCTCGGAGGACGCAGCTCGCACTATCGGCGCGCTGTTCGGGCTCGGGGTCTCGCAGTTGATCGACGCTGCCCAATGGGCAGTCGTAGCAGCGACCTACGGCAGGCGGGCGCTCGATGCGGACCTGGCGTACAACGGTCGTCCGGACGACGATCGCGAACAGGTCGAGCAGAACTGGCAGGCGGCGGCCGAAGCGATCGGCGAGGCGATGAAGTTCTTACCCGAAGGAGCGGATGACGCGCCGACCGAGGCGGTCTGGTCCGACCTCGGCCGCGAGTCCCGGGCGAACAACCCCCACCTGCTGACCCGCGCCAAGCTGGAAGACGACCTCGAGTACTACGAGGGCACCCTGTCAGACTTCCGCGCGGTCCACGGCGAGAGCTGATCCGGCCGGTCAGCCTCCTGGCGGATCGGTGAGCTGGATTCTGATCGCACGGGCGTCCACGCCGGCTTGCTCGAGGACCTTCTGTTTGGGGTCTGCCACCCCCAGGAAAGGCGGCCGAACCAACGGCACGAGGTTCTTCAGCCGCGGATCCTCCAGCACGGTGTCGATCGCCTTCCGGTCTCCCCCACACACCAGTACGTCGAGCTTCGCCGGCGCCAGAATCCGTACTGCGACCTCGGTCGCCGCCGCGAACGCCTCACGAGCCTGGTTGTCCCGCCGCCGCGCGAACCGCTGCTGCGACCAACCACCCGCCTTGGTCGTCCCCTGCACATGCCGCGACCCGACCTTCGAGGACTCCAGCACTCCCCCGGCGAACACGCCCGCGCCATAACCACCACGCCGTACCAGCAACAGCCCGATCCGCCGATCCGCCAGCACATGCGCGACCAGCCCGGCCGGAGTGAGCTCTTCCAACGGCCCGAACGGTACGTCGATCTCCGCCCGCGACCCGTCCTCCGCAACCGCAGTCAGCTGGGTCGGAGTGACGTCGTACGAGGTAACCCCATGCCGCTCACCGAAGCCGGCAAGCCAACGCTCAAGCCGCTCGGGGCCAATCGAAACGATGCGAGTCACCCGCTGACGCTAACCCATCAGGCCAGGCGTGCAGCCGGGCATGCGAAAGCCCGGGCCACCTGACCCGGGCTTAGCGCAGTACCGGATGGGCGTCAGACGTTGAAGCCCAGGGCGCGGAGTTGTTCGCGGCCGTCGTCGGTGATCTTCTCGGGGCCCCACGGCGGCATCCAGACCCAGTTGATCCGGAAGTCGTTCACCAGGCCGTCCAGGGCGGCGCGGGTCTGGTCCTCGATCACATCGGTCAGCGGGCAGGCCGCGGACGTCAGCGTCATGTCGATGATCGCGGTCGTGGTGTCGTCCACGGTCACGCCGTAGATCAGGCCCAGGTCGACCACGTTGATCCCCAGTTCGGGGTCGACGACGTCCTTGAGCGCCTCGGTCACGTCCTCGACGGCCACCGTCGAACCAGCCGGGGCGTTCGCGGCCTCGAGGTCGACCTCGGGCAGCTCGATCTTCTCGTCGGTCTGGTCAGACATTGCTGGCTCCTTCTTTCTTGGCTAGCGCTTGGGCCGTGGCGTCACGCCAAGCCGACCAGCCCAGCAGTGCGCATTTCACCCGGGCCGGGAACTGCGCGACACCCGCGAAGGCGACGCCGTCTTCCAGAACTTCCTCGTCCGGTTCCACATTCCCCCGGCCATGCATCAGTTCAAGGAACTTCTCGTACGCCGCCATCCCCTCGGCGACCGGCTTGCCGATCACCAGGTCGCTCATCACCGAGGTCGCCGCCTGGCTGATCGAGCAGCCGACACTCTGGTGCGTCACGCCGGTCACGGTGTCACCGTCGAGCTCGACGCGGAGCGTGACCTCGTCCCCGCAGGACGGGTTCACGTGGTGCACCTCCACGTCGTACGGCTCCGCCAGCCCCGCGTGGTGGGGGCTGCGGTAGTGGTCCAGGATGATCTCCTGGTACAGCGAATCCAGCTGCATAAGACGTCAAGCCACCTTGAAGAATGAGCGGACGAAGCCCAGGCCGTCGACCAGCGCGTCGACTTCCTCCGGCGTCGTGTAGAGGTAGAAAGAAGCCCGCGTCGACGACTGTACGCCGAACCGCTCGTGCAGCGGCCGAGCACAGGCATGACCGGCCCGGACCGCGATCCCGCGGGTGTCCAGTACTGTCGCGACGTCGTGCGGGTGAACACCTTCGAGCTCGAAGCTCACCGCGCCACCGCGATCCACGGCCTCGGTCGGCCCGAAGATCCGCAGCCCCGGCACGGTCTGCAGGCCTTCCAGCGCGTACGCCGTGATCGCGTGCTCGTGAGCCGCGATCTTGTCCATTCCGATGCCGGCCAGATAGTCCACCGCGGCACCGAGCCCGACGGCCTGCGCGATCGGCGGCGTACCGGCCTCGAACCGGGCGGGCGGCGGCGCGTACGTCGAGCCGGTCATCCGGACGATCTCGATCATCTCGCCGCCACCGAGGAACGGCGGCAGCTGCTCCAGCAGGTCGTAGCGCCCCCAGAGCACGCCGATCCCGGTCGGGCCGACCACCTTGTGCCCGGTGAAGGCGAGCAGGTCCGCACCGAGTGTGGAGACGTCCACCGGCATCTGCGGCACCGCCTGCGAGGCGTCGACGACAACGATCGCTCCGATCGCGTGGGCCTTCGCCGCGATCTCGGTGATCGGGTTCACCGTGCCGAGCACGTTGGAGACATAGGTCAGCGAGACGACCTTGGTGCGCTCGTTGATCAGCTCCTCGATGTTGCTGAGGTCCAGCCGTCCCTCGTCGGTGACGCCGAACCACCTGAGCGTCGCGCCGGTCCGCTCGCAGAGCAGCTGCCACGGCACGATGTTGCTGTGGTGCTCCATCTCGGAGATCAGCACCTCGTCCCCCGGCTTGAGCGACGCGCCGAGCGTGTGCGCGGCCAGGTTGAGCGCCTCGGAGGCGTTCTTGGTGAAGACGATCTCGTCCCGGTTGGTCGCGCCGATGAAGGCCGCCACCTTGTCCCGGCCACCCTCGTACGCCGCGGTCGCCTCCGCACCGAGCTGGTGCATCGCGCGGGCCACGTTGGCGTTGTGGATCAGGTAGTGATCCTCGATCGCCTTGACCACCTGGGCCGGCTTCTGCGAGGAGTTCGCCGAGTCCAGGTAGACCAGCGGGAAGTCGTTGGCCAGCACCCGCGACAGGATGGGGAAGTCCGCCCGGACCGATTGTGTGTCCAGCGGGCTGCTGAAGGTCCGGGCGCTGCTCATGCCTTCGCGCCCGTCTTCAGGAAGCGCTCGTAGCCGTTCGCCTCGAGCTCTTCGGCGAGCTCCGGGCCACCCTCTTCGGCGACCTTGCCGTCGACGAACACGTGCACGAAGTCCGGCGTGATGTAGCGCAGGATCCGGGTGTAGTGGGTGATCAGCAGAACGCCCTTGTCACCCTTCTCGGCGAACCGGTTGACACCGGTGGAGACGATCTTCAGCGCGTCGATGTCGAGACCGGAGTCGGTCTCGTCCAGGATCGCGATGGCCGGGTCGAGCAGCTCGAGCTGGACGATCTCGTGCCGCTTCTTCTCACCACCGGAGAAGCCCTCGTTCACGTTCCGGGTGCCGAAGTCGGGGTCCATGTCGAGGTCGGAGAGCGCCTTGTTGACGTCCTTGACCCAGGTCCGCAGCTTCGGGGCCTCGCCGTCGATCGCGGTCTTGGCGGTCCGGAGGAAGTTCGACACGGACACGCCGGGGACCTCGACCGGGTACTGCATGGCCAGGAACAGGCCGGCCCGGGCGCGCTCGTCGACCTTCATCGCCAGCACGTCCTCGCCGTCCAGGGTGACGGTGCCGCTGGTCACGTTGTACTTCGGGTGGCCGGCGATCGAGTAGGCCAGCGTGGACTTGCCGGAACCGTTCGGGCCCATGATCGCGTGCGTCT
>NZ_DASRXP010000063.1:0-4228 GCF_035687465.1 Kribbella sp. | reverse complement strand
CACCGCGACCACCGAGACCTTCAACTGGCTCCACCCCCGCACGGACTAGAAGGAGTTGGCATGCCACGAATGACTGCCGCCCGCGCGGCGGTGGAGATCCTCCGTCGCGAGGGAATCACCAACCTGTTCGGCCTGCCCGGTGCGGCCATCAACCCGTTCTACAACGCGGTCCGAGCGCAGGGCGAGCTCAAGCACGTGCTGGCCCGGCACGTCGAGGGCGCCTCGCACATGGCTGAGGGCTATACCCGCGCGAAGGCCGGCAACATCGGCGTCTGCGTCGGTACTTCGGGTCCTGCCGGCACCGACATGATCACCGGCCTGTACTCCGCGTCCGCCGACTCGATCCCGATCCTCTGCATCACCGGCCAAGCACCTGTGGCCAAGCTGCACAAGGAGGACTTCCAGGCGGTCGACATCGAGTCGATCGCGAAGCCGGTGACGAAATGGGCTGTCACCGTGCTCGAGGCCGCACAGGTGCCGGGCGCCTTCCAGAAGGCGTTCCAGCTGATGCGCTCCGGTCGTCCCGGGCCGGTGCTGATCGACCTGCCGATCGACGTCCAGCTGACCGAGATCGACTTCGACCCAGACCTGTATTCCCCACTGCCAGTCGCGACTCCTCGAGCCACCGTCGCGCAGGCCGAGCGAGTCCTGCAACTGCTGGCTGAGGCGGAACGCCCGCTGATCGTGGCTGGTGGCGGCATCGTGAACGCCGACGCGGCGGACCTCCTGGTCGAGTTCGCCGAACTGAACGGCATCCCGGTGATCCCGACGCTGATGGGCTGGGGAACCATCCCCGACGACCACCGGCTGATGGCCGGCATGGTCGGACTGCAGACCTCCCACCGGTACGGCAACGAGACCTTCCTGGAATCGGACCTGGTGATCGGCATCGGCAACCGCTGGGCTAACCGGCATACCGGCGCTCTCGACGTCTACCGGGCCGGCCGCAAGTTCGTGCACATCGACATCGAGGGAACCCAGATCGGCCGCGTCTTCGCGCCGGACCTCGGCATCGTGTCGGATGCGAAGGCCGCGCTCGAAGTGCTGATCCACGTGACCAAGGAGCGCACTGCGGAAGGGCCGTCGCCCGACCGGTCCGAGTGGGCCGCAGCTTGCCGCGAACGCAAGCGCACGCTGCAACGGCGTACTGACTTCGACAACGTCCCGGTGAAGCCTCAGCGGGTGTACCAGGAGATGAACAATGCCTTCGGACCCGAGACCCGGTACGTCTCCACGATCGGGTTGTCGCAGATCCAGGCCGCGCAGATGCTGCACGTCTACCGGCCGCGGCACTGGATCAACGCCGGCCAGGCAGGCCCGCTCGGCTGGACCGGCCCCGCGGCGCTCGGCGTCGCGGTCGCCGATCCCGAGGCGACTGTCGTGGCGCTGTCGGGCGACTACGACTTCCAGTTCCTGATCGAGGAACTCGCGGTCGGGGCGCAGTTCAACATCCCCTACATCCACGTGGTGGTGAACAACGCCTACCTCGGGCTGATCCGGCAGGCACAGCGCAACTTCGACATGGACTACTGCGTCCAGCTTGCCTTCGACAACATCAACACCCCGGAGCTGAACGGGTACGGCGTCGACCACGTGAAGGTCGCGGAAGGCCTTGGCTGCAAGGCGCTGCGAGTCTTCGAACCCGACGGCATCCTGCCCGCGCTGGACGAGGCCAAGAAGCTGATGGTCGAGTACGAGGTGCCGGTCATGGTCGAGGTGATCCTGGAACGCATCACCAACGTGTCGATGGGGCCGGCCGACATCGCGAACGTGATCGAGTTCGATGAACTGGACGACGTCCGCCACCCCACTCCGACCGCCTCCGGGCTGAGGGACTAGGGGGTCGGGATGAGAGTCGCGATTCTCGGCGCCGGAGCGATCGGCGCGTACGTCGGGGCCGCCCTGCACCGGGGAGGCACGGAGGTGCATCTGGTTGCCAGAGGCGCCCATCTGGAGGCGATCCGGAAGAACGGCGTACAGGTCTACAGCCCGCGCGGCGACTGGCTGGCCCAGACTCCCGCCACTGACGATCCGGCGGAGATCGGCCCGGTCGACTTCGTCTTCCTCGGTCTGAAGGCGAACTCGTATGCGTCCTCCGGCCCGCTGGTCGCGCCTTTGCTGCACGACAAGACCGCGGTGATCGCGGCCCAGAACGGCATCCCGTGGTGGTACTTCCACGAGCTGTCCGGTCCCTATGAAGGGCGCCGGATCGAGTCGGTGGACCCGGGTGGTGAGGTGACCCGGGTCCTCTCACTCGAGCGTGCGATCGGCTGCGTCGTCTACTGCTCCACCGAGCTCGAAGGGCCGGGCGTGGTTCGGCACCTGGAGGGCACCCGGTTCTCGATCGGCGAGCCGGGCGGCGGTCAGAGCGACCGGTGCCTGGAGTTCAGTGAGGCGATGATCGCCGGCGGGCTGAAATGCCCGGTGGAAGACGACATCCGCAATGACATCTGGATCAAGCTGCTGGGTAACGCAGCTTTCAACCCGATCAGTGCGCTCGCGCGGGCCACGATGGTGGAGATCGCCCAACACTCGGGCACCAGGGCGATGATCCGGCTGATGATGGAGGAGACGCTGGAGATCGCTCGTGCTGTCGGCAGCGAGCCGGACATCTCGGTGGACAAGCGGATCGACGGAGCCGAACGCGTCGGCGAACACAAGACGTCGATGCTGCAGGACCTGGAGAAGGACAAGCCACTAGAGCTCGACGTGATCCTCGCGGCCGTGGTCGAACTAGCGGACCTCACCGGTACGAAGGCTCCTACCCTCCGCGCCGTCCACGCCGTCGCCGACCTCCTCTCCACCAAGGTCGGAACCGCCCCGGGCAAGGTCGCCCACGCCCCAACTGCGGCCCCCGCCCCATCCGTCGCTACCCCGGCTGCCGCCGTACCAGCCAGCCCCTGATCCAGGCGGGCTCGGAGCGGTGCCCTGCAAGCCCTCCGAGCCCACCTGTTCCACCCACGCTGCGCCCGAAGAGCACCGCGAGGCCCTTCGGGCGCACCGTGCTGCCCAGACAGCACCCATACGTACGCGGGCACGCGGGCACGCGGGTACGCCGGTACGCGGGTACGCCGGTACGCCGGTACGCGGGTACGCGGGTACGCCAGGTTCCGGTTGCACGTGGTTGCTAAGGGCAACGGTGGTTCCTTGGTTGGCGTTGGGACTGTTGTTGCGCAGCCCCGTGTGCGATGTGGTTGCGTTGGTGCGTGGACGGACTGTGGTTGCGCGGTCTCCGCTGCGTGATGGTGCTAGCCGAGGTGCTGGGTGTCAAGGGCGCTTCGCGGCCCTGCGGGCTCGAACAAGTTCGACCCTTGACACCCACCACCTCGGCCAGGGAAGGACGCAGCTACGCGGATCCGCGCTGACGTGTGAGCTGCATCCAGGCGATTCCGTTCGCCCGGGTGGTTCCTGCGAGATGTTCGGCCCTCCGCTGATTCCGTCGGCGCGGGTGGAGCCGGGTTCCGGGGTGGCCCCATCCGGACCTGCAGAAGTCGCGAAACCCTGTCCAGTAACCGGTTTCCCGGCTGGGATCGGCGGGTTCTGTAGGTCTGGGTGGGGCCGGGCGGTGGGCCTTGCGTCGAGCGGTGGCGTGGTTCGGTCGGCTGCCGGCTTATGGGACCGATACCGGTCTACTGGGCGCTATCGGTCGAACAGCCCGCTATCGGCGGTGGGCCCGTCCGGGTGGATGCCGGGTCGTTGGGCCGATGCCGGTCTGTAGGACGGTATCGGTCGAGCAGACAGGCATCGGCCGGGGCGGTCATCGGCTGGTCCGCCTGGTGGTGTGTTCGTTCCGCTAGGTGGTTCGGCAGGGGGTGCCCCGGACGCCCAGCACTCAGCAACCTCCCGGTCGGGCACCGGAACCTCCCGGCCAGGCATCGGCTCAGGCGTGGAGCCGCTCCGGCGGGGGCACTGGCGGGAGGTTGCTGAGTGGTGGCGGTCCGGGCTTTCGTCCTGCTGGCCGCATTCGCCCCGGTCGGCCCGAGGGATGCCGTCGGCCACCCCCAGCGGATGACCCGAGCGGCACCCCTCGACGTAAATCCCTGAATTGTGGCCGTTCTTCTCAGCGGCTCCGGGCGTAGCTGCGTCTTTCCCTGGTCGTGGTGAGGTGTGTCAAGGGTCGAACTTGTTCGAGCCCGAAGGGCCGCGAAGCGCCCTTGACTCACCTCGCCGCGACTAGCACCATCACGCAGCCCGGCGACGCGAACCACCCACACCTATGTACCCCGCG
>NZ_DASRXP010000062.1:0-3157 GCF_035687465.1 Kribbella sp. | reverse complement strand
TGGCGGAGTTGGCGGCCGCGGCACGACTGTCGAGCCTGGCTGACACCACGCCGGAAGGCCGCAGCATCGTCGACCTCGTCGCCCGCGACCACAGCCTCACCCCCGAGACCACCGAGACCGAGCGGGCCGGGGTGTTCGTGGCGTTCACCGCACAGACCCGCATGTCCGGCATCGACCTGGGTGACCGCGTGGTCCGCAAAGGCGCGGCGAGCGCGGTTCGGGTGTGGGTTATCGACCAGGGCGGCACGGTGCCGGTCGAGGTCGACGAGGCGGTGGACCGGGTCAGCGCCGACGGCGGCACCCCACTCGTCGTCGCGGAACACCTCGACGGGGTGGCTGTCATCCGTGGTGTGATCCGGCTGTCCGACGTGGTGAAACCCGCGATGAAGGAACGGTTCGCCGAGCTACGCAGGATGGGTATCAGGACCGTCATGATCACCGGGGACAACCCGTTGACCGCGAAGGCGATCGCGGCGGAGTCCGGGGTGGATGACTACCTCGCGGAGGCCACACCCGAAGACAAGATGGCGTTGATCCGTAAGGAGCAGGAGGGTGGGCGGCTGGTCGCGATGACCGGCGACGGCACCAACGACGCCCCCGCCCTCGCCCAGTCCGACGTCGGCGTCGCCATGAACAGCGGCACCTCAGCGGCGAAAGAGGCCGGGAACATGGTCGACCTCGACTCCGACCCCACCAAACTGATCGAGATCGTCGAGATCGGCAAGCAGTTGCTGATCACCCGTGGCGCGTTGACCACGTTCAGTGTCGCGAACGACCTCGCGAAGTACTTCGCGATCCTGCCGGCCATGTTCGCCGGGATTTACCCGCAGCTCGACAAGCTGAACATCATGAACCTGCACTCACCCAGCTCGGCGATCGTGTCAGCCGTGGTGTTCAACGCACTGATCATCGTCGGGCTGATTCCCCTCGCGGTGCGGGGTGTCCGGTACCGGCCGTCGACCGCGACCGCGTTGCTGCGCCGCAACCTGCTGATCTACGGACTCGGCGGTGTCATCACCCCGTTCATCGGTATCTGGCTCATCGACCTCGTCGTCCGTCTCATCCCAGGAATGTGAACACATGAACTCCCTCAGCAAACAAACACTCGCCGGACTCCGGATCCTGCTCGTATTGACCGTGCTCACCGGCGTCCTCTACCCGCTCGGAGTATGGGTCGTCAGCCGGCTCCCCGGCCTCCAAGCCAACGCCGAAGGCTCCGTGATCACCGTCAACGACAAAGCGGTCGGTTCGGACCTGATCGGCATCGACCCCGTCGCGAAGAACCCGAACAACGACCCGTGGTTCCACACCCGCCCCTCCGCGGTCGCGCAGGACCTCGACGGCGACGGCACACCCGACCCGCTCGGCCCAGCCGACCCCTCGATCTCCGCCGGCTCCAACAAAGGCGCCTTCGACAAGGACCTCGTCGCAGCCATCCAGACCCGCAAAGACACCATCGCGGCCCGCGAAAACGTCCACCCGTCACAGGTACCGGCCGACGCGGTCACCGCCTCCGCGTCCGGCCTCGACCCAGACATCAGCCCCGACTACGCCGACCTACAGATCAAACGAGTCGCACGAGAGAACGGGCTGACCACCGAACAGGTACATGCGCTCGTCGACGACAACACCGACGGCCGAGGAGCCGGCATCCTCGGCGAACCAGGCGTCAACGTACTGAAACTCAACCTGGCCGTACAGGCCGCCCGGTGACCGGAAGCTCGTGCACGCCGTAGATGTTCCACCCTGCCAGTTGTTGCGGGCGCCGGGGTGCGCGATCGTCAGGTAGCGCAACAGTTCCCAGACGGCCCCCGTCAACACCGGCCTCGCTAGTCTCTTGGCGTACTCGATTGGGTGATTGTTGTTGGTGGGTAAGGGTTTTGTCGGTGATGGCGGGTATTCTGAACGTATGTTCGACGACGAAAGTGCTGAGATTCTTGCCGAGTTGTCTGCCGGGGAGCGGGTTGATGCGCAGCGTGCTGCGAGGAAAGTGGGTCGGGTTGCGCGGTTCATTGAGTTGAACCCTGGCGAGTTCGCACCGCTGGAGCTGAGTGCGGCGACGGGTTGGACTCCGCTGCATACGCAGTGTCGGATCAGGTTGGCGACGGCGTTGACGACGCGGTGTCCCGCAACGTTCGCGGTGTTCAGCGCGGGGGACATTCCGGAGTACAAGGCACGTCGAATCGTGGAGGCTGTCGAAGTTCTCTCCGATGAAACGGTCGCACTGGTAGAAGCGGAGATCGCGGCGCAGGCCGCGGGGTTGAGTAGCCCGCAGCTCAACTACCGGTTGCGTCGGGCGGTGGCGCGGGCGGATCCGGAGGCTGCCGCGAGGCGTGCTGCGGCGAAGTCGCTCGCTCGGCAGGTGATGCATCAGGGTCTTGATGATGGTGTTGGTGTGTTGTCGGTGCAGTGTGATGTGGAACGGACACAGGTGGCGTATCAGCGGATCCAGGCTCAGGCACGGCAGATCAAGTCCGCTGGCGACGACCGCACTATGGATCAGATCTCCACTGATGTGATGATGGACCTTTTGGCGGGTAAGGGGTTCGAGAACGCGAAGGTGATTGTCCGTCTCACCCTGCCAGCGACGACCGTGTTGGGGGTCGACTCCAAACCGGGCTATCTCGCCGGCTACGGATGGCTACCTGCCCAGCGGGCACTCGAGCTGGCCGCCCAGAAAGACGCAGTGTGGCAGCGGATTCTGACTGATCCGTTGACGGGGCATGCGGTGGATGTGGGGCGGCGCAAGTACCGGCCATCGGCCGCCCTACGGGACCACATCGAAGCTGTGTACCCGACGTGTACTGGTCCGGGATGTGTGCGGCCTGCTCACCTGTGCGACTTGGATCACGTGACACCGTTCCCGCAGGGCGCGACGGATCAGTTCACTGTCCGTCCGGCATGTCGGACTCACCACCGGCTCAAAACTCTTGGTGGGTGGCGGGTGGAACTGTCCGGCAACGGCCGTGGCCTCACGTGGATCACGAAGTATGGGTACCGGTTCACCCATGAACCGGAGCCGATCGCCGATCCGGATGTGGCACCATTCTAGAGGGATGGTGTGCTGCTTAACACGGGGGACGATCGCCTACGGGGTTGCGTGGTCCGATGAGCTGGGGCGATCGGGGCCGCGCCTTCGCCGATGCGTCCCAGCCGG
>NZ_DASRXP010000061.1:0-19334 GCF_035687465.1 Kribbella sp. | reverse complement strand
GGGCGGTAGGTGTGGGTGGTTCGTCGGGCGGTAGGTGTGGGTGGTTCGTCGGGCGGTAGGTGTGGGTGGTTCGTCGGGCGGTAGGTGTGGGTGGTTCGCGTCGCCGGGCTGCGTGATTTTGCTAGTCGCGGTGAGGTGAGTCAAGGGCGCTTCGCGGCCCTTCGGGCTCGAACAAGTTCGACCCTTGACACACCTCACCACGACCAGGGAAAGACGCAGCTACGCCCGGAGCCGCTGAGAAGAACGGCCACAAGTTCAAGGGACTACGTCGGGGGGCGGCCGAACGCCTTCCACGGTAAGGAATCCGGCGATTTCATCCGCCGCCGGCCGAATCTCGGTCAGGTTGTCGGACCTTGAACACCAAATCGGGGCTTCGGACAACAAATACCTTGTCCGAGGTCCCCACTACCTGTCCGAACCCCCGACTCAATCACCGCCCCGGTCCCAGGCGAACCACCTGGCGGAACGAGCACACCACCAGGCGGACCAACCAGTGACCGCCCCCGCCGATGCCCGCCTGCTCGACCGATACCGCCCTACAGACCGGCATCGGCCCAACGACCCGGCATCCACCCGGACGCGCCTACCGCCGATAGCAGGTTATTCGACCGATAGCGCCCAGTAGACCGGCATCGGTCCCATAAGCCGTCAGCTGGCGGAACCACGCTACTGCGCGACGCGCGGCCCACCATCCGGACCTACCGAACTCGCCGACCCCACCCGGGAAACCGGTTACTGGACAGGGTTCTGCGAGTTCTGTAGATGCCGGTGGGGCCGGGCACCGCTCTCGGCGGATTCGCCGGACAGGTGGAACTACTAGATGCAGCTCACCCCTCAACACCGGAACCACCCGGGCGAACGGAATCCCCTGAATGCAGCTCACACGTCAGCGCGGATCCGCGTAGCTGCGTCCTTCCCTGGCCGAGGTGGTGGGTGTCAAGGGTCGAAACTTGTTTCGAGCCCGCAGGGCCGCGAAGCGCCCTTGACACCCACCACCTCGGCTAGCACCATCACGCAGCGGAGACCGCGCAACCACACTGCCAATGCACCGGGCGCAACCACAGCCCCAATGCGTCGGCGCAACCACAGTCCCAACGCACCGGCGTACAGAGCGCCTGTCAAGCCACCCATCCATAGAACGTCAAGACGGGGCGAATGAACCAGGGTTGTCCACAGGAACCACCCGCCTCGGCCATGCCGCGCGTGCCGGCGCAACCACAGCCGGTGATGAACTCCGGCGCGCAACCCGACCCGGTCGCACGTCATACAGTTGCTGATAGCAACCACACCCGGTGCCCCATCGCATCCGACCTGTACGAAAGCGTTGGATCGGACCGTTCAGCTGGATGGCGGGACGCGGGTTTCGACGAGTTTCGTGGTTGTGGTCCAGAGGTCTTGCTGGATGCGCTCGGGGCGGCCGGGGAGTGGGCATTCGAGCAGGGCGGCGTTCTTGACGGAGAAGTAGCCGGCGGTTGTGGTGGCAAAGGCAGGGTCGGCGGCCAAGCGGCTGATTATTGCGGCGCCTCGTCGGGGGTCACCGATGCGGAGGGTCTTCAGGATCTTCTCCAGGACACCTGATCCAGGTAGTTCCCGGCCGAGACCGCTGGTGTTGAAGCCTGGGTCGCAGCAGTTCGCGGTGACACCCGTGGCGGCCAACTGACGGCCGAGCTCCTGGCTGAACATGATGTCCATCAGTTTCGTTCTGCCGTAGAGCTTTGACGACTCTCGCCGGGTGTAGTCCTCGGTACTGACCAGATCCCGGGCCGGGACGATGTCGCCGGCTTGCCGCGCGGCCTCGGACGCGACTGTGACGACCCGCGCCGGCGCCGAGGCGATCAGCTTTTCCCGCAAGGCGTTGGTGAGCACCCAGGGCGCAAGGTAGTTGACCGCCACCATTTCGCTGAAGCCATCGACGGTCACGCGCTGCGAGAACGCGTGCAGACCGGCGTTGTTGATCAGGACGTCGATCCGCTCGTAGTGGGCGTCGATCTCCGCGGCCGCCCGGCGCACCTCCGCGAGTGACGAGAGGTCCGCGAGGAACGCGTCGACGGACGCGGCCGGAGCGAGCCGGCCGATCTCAGCGCGCAATTCATCCACCTTGTCCTGGCTGCGAGCGACCACACCCAGGCGGATCCCCCGCTCCGCGAGGTCGAGCGCGACCAGCTTGCCGAGACCGTTGGTGGCGCCGGTGATGACGATGACAGGTCTGCTGTCCATGACTGGCTCAACTCCACACTGTTCGTGAGGTACCTCATTAATCTATCATCACTGAGGTACCTCACGAAATGAGCTCGAAGGAGTCCGATGCGCAACCGCTCGCCCAAGCCTGCAGAGGTGGGCCTGAGGTATCTCTCGACGGCCTACTGGATCCGCAAGGCGGTCGACGGCCAGATGGCCGACAACGGTCCGTCTCTGGCGCGAACGAAGGTCTTACAGGTACTCGACCGGCACGGCTCGCTCCGACAGGCCGCACTCGCGACCGAGCTAGGCCTCGCCGCCCGCTCGATCACCCAAGCGGTCGAGACGATGGAGCGGGACGGACTGGTGGAACGCCGCCCTGATCCCAAGGACCAGCGGGCAAAGCTCGTCAGTCTCACGGCCGAAGGAGCTGCCGCTCTGGTCGCCGGTACAGCCGCCGGCGAAGACGCGATCCGGCGAATCTTCGCTGGTCTCAGACCTGCCCAGCGAACGGCTCTGGACGAGATCCTCGACGTTCTCGACGCCACGGCCGGCTGAGGTCCCCTTCCCAGTCCGGCGGTGGCGGGTGATGCTGTGGGAATGACGGGGATGGTGGGGCGTGAGCGGGAGCTCGGCGCACTGCGGGGCTGGGTGGAGGAGGCTCGGCAGGGGCGCGGGCGGTTGGTGTTGTGTGGCGGGGAGGCGGGGGTCGGTAAGACCAGGCTGGCGCAGGAAGTCGCCGGCAGTGCGCTGGCTGGAGGTTGCACGGTCGCCTGGGGGCGTTGCGTGGAGACCGAGGGCGCGCCGGCGTACTGGCCGTGGATTCAGGTACTGCGCGCCCTCGGGGTTTCCGCCGATGCTGTCCTCGCCGGTGGCACCGAGGCACCGGAGGATCGGTTCAGGCTGTTCGACGAGGTCACCGAGGCGATTCGCGGCAGCGGTGGAAGCGGTGGACTCGTGGTCGTGCTGGACGACATCCACTGGGCGGATGAGACCTCACTTCGCGTACTACGCCATCTCGCCGACCGGCTGTCCGATTCCCAGGTGCTGGTACTGGCCACCTTCCGCGACGCCGAGCCGGCCAGCGTTCTCCCCCGGCTGCTGCCCGAGCTGCTGCGGTCACCGTCGGTGGAACGGATCGAACTGCGCGGGCTCGACGCAGGCGAGGTCCACGAGCAATTGCCGACGGCAAGCACCGATGAGGCCAAGGCGATCCACGAGGTCACCGGTGGAAACCCCTTGTTCGTCGGGGAGATCGCCCGAGCGATGGCGGACGGCTCATGGCGGGCGGACCGGCCACCACGGACAGTCCTGGAGATCGTCGGAGCTCGGGTCGACCGGGTCTCGCAAGGTTGCCGTCGGCTGGTGCAGGCAGCGGCGATCGTAGGACGCGACTTCCAGCTGGCCCTGGTCGCAGCGACGCTAGGCGAACCCATCGCGCAGTGTCTGCCGCTCGTCGATGAAGCCATCGCCTTCGGTCTGCTGGATCGAGTCGGCGACACCGGTGAGCACCGGTTCGTCCATGCGCTCACTCGCGACGCGGTCGAGGCCTCGCTGTCCACCGCCGAGAGAGGTGCCTTGCATCGGGCCGTGGCCGAGGCGTTGGAGGCGCAGTTCGCCGACGACCTGTCAGAGCACCTGGCCGACATCGCCCGGCACCGGCTCGAGCTGGCGCCGTACGGCGAACGGGACACAGCGCGGAAGTGGTTGATCCTTGCCGCCGACAATGCAGTACGGCAGCTTGCGTATGAGGAAGGCGTGCGGCTGTATCGAGCTGCGCTTGGTACAGCGCCGATGCCTGATGCGGAACGTTGCCGAGTGCAAATAACACTTGGCAGAGCGGCCTACCTTGCCGGCGATCTGGCTGCGTGCCGTACTGCGGCTGTGGCGGCCGCGGATGCTGCACGAACGGCAGGCAGCGCCGAGTTGTTGGGCGAGGCGGCGCTCATCCTCGAGGCCGTGCCCGATGCCGGGATCAACGCCACGGCCAAGCAGTTGTGCGAGGAGGCGCTCGCCGGGAGGACGGACGAGGCCTTGCGGGCAAGGCTGCTGGCGCAGCGCAGCCATCTCGCCTTCTACGACGGTGAGCAGGAGAGGCTCGAATCGCTCAGCGTCGAGGCGCTCGACCTCGCCCGCAAGTCGCAGGACGACCAGGCGTTGGCTGATGCGTTGAGGGCTCGACAGGAGGCGTGTCCTGGGCCGGCGGGCCGGGCGGAGCGGTTGTTGCTGGCAACTGAGATGCTTGCGCTCGCGCAGCGGACCGGCAGCGCCCGATCCGCGATGTGGGGCGAGATCTGGCGGCTCGATGCCTTGATCGAGAGCGGGCAGCTCGCCGCCGCGGCCGAGGAACTGCCAGCGCTGCGGGTCGCGGTCGAGCGTCTCGGCGGACCGGTGAGCGCCTGGCATCACGATCGCGTCGCCGCGTGTATCGCGCAGGCACGCGGCCGGTACGCCGAGGCAGCGCGCCTGGGAAGACTGGGATTCGACCGGATGCGCGTCGTCGAACCCGCTCCCGCGACGGGTGCCTACCTCGCTCTGCAGATCGCACTCGCCGGTCACATCGGCCTCACTGAGGACGCGGCAGTCCTGGTACGGCAGGTGCACGAACCGCCGCCGCGGTTCGCGATGATGGCCCGGCTCTCCCGGGCGCATCTGCTGCTGTGCGCCGGGCTGCCGGACGAGGCAGCAGCGTCGTACCAGCAGGCCGGACCGATCGAAGCCTGGTCGCTGCCTGCGTTCTTCGTCCTGCCTGGTTATGTGTACGCCGTGCTCGCGTGCGAGGGACTCGGCCGGTACGACGAACTCGCAGTACTGATGGAACGGCTCGAAGCGTTTCGCGGGGAACATGTTGTGGGCAACGGCGTCGCGTATATGGGGCCGACTGAGCTCGCCCTCGGACGTGCTGCCGCCGTACTGGGGATGGCGGACAGAGCCATCGAGGATCTGGAGTTCGCGAGGCGGCAGGCGGAGCGGGCGGGAGCGCCCGGGTTCGTTGCCGAGTCGCAGTATCACCTGGCGGTGGCGTTGCTCGAGCGCAACGGTCCGGGTGATCGGGATCGGGCCAGGGTGCACGCGCAGGACGCCGATCGACTGGCCAGGTCGCTCGGGATGAGCGCGTATGTCGATCGGACAGAGGCACTGGTGAACGGCGACTCCGCGGTGCTGAGTCCGCGGGAGGACGAGGTGGCGAAGCTGGTCGCGGAGGGGCTGACCAACCGGCAGATCGCGGAGCGGCTCTTCATTTCCGAACGCACGGCGCAGAACCACGTGCAGCACATCCTCACCAAGCTCGGCTTCGGAACCCGCAGTCAGATCGCAGTCTGGAGCGCCCGCGTCTCGAGATGAGTCGCGCCAACTGGTGAGTAGCAGGATGAGTGATTCGGCGGATTCGGGGCGGGTGGGGATTTCCTACCTTGGTCGTGCGGCGGACAAGCTGCCGCAGGACGAAGGAGAGCAATCATGAAGTGGATCGCAGTCGCCACCCCGCCGTTCCGGTCGATCGAGCAGTTCGACCAGGTGATGGGTCAGCTGGGCGCGGAACCGGCTGGTCTGGAGGCGCGGTACGTCGGGTCGACCGACGACGGGCTCCGGGTCGTCACGCTCTGGGAGTCGAAGGAGCACGCAGACCGGTTCTTCGCCGACCGGCTCGGCCCGGCGCTCGCAAAGGTCCTCGGCCCGGAACCGGCCGGAAAGCCGCAGGTCTTCGGCATCGAGGTCGCCCGCACCTACGTCCGCCAACCCGTCGGCTGACCCGAACCGCGCAGCTCACGTCTCGCCGGCACGGTCGCGCTCCTCCACGCCCTCCCGCACACTCACCCGTCGCCGGTACCGCGGCCAGGCTCAACCTGGCCTTTGTCACGGGCGTTTTGCTGGAGCAGGGTTTCGGCGAGGGCGAGGATGCGTGCGGAGACCTCGTGGATCTCGCCTGCGCCGACGACCGGGAGTACTGAGCCGCGGCCGGAGTACACCTCGATCAGCGGATGGGTCTGATCGGTGTAGATCTCCAGGCGGCGCCGGATGACTTCTTCGGTGTCGTCGGAGCGGTGCTCGAGTTGCGCGCGGAGGAGCAGGCGCTCGACGAGTTCGTCACGGTCGACCTCTAGGACCACGACCGCGTCGAGCTGACGGTCCTGGGCCGTGAGGAGGTCGTCGAGGACCTTCACCTGCTCGATCGTGCGCGGGTAGCCGTCGAGGAGGAACCCCGAACTGGTGTCTTCGAGCCGCTCCCGCACCATCGCGTTGGTCAGTTCGTCGGGGACGTACTCCCCCGCGTCGAGGTAGCGGTGTGCCTTCTGCCCGAGGTCCGTCCCGGCGGCGACCTGGGCGCGGAAGATGTCACCGGTGGAGATGGCCGGGATCCCGAGCCGGCCGGCCAGCACCTCTGCCTGGGTTCCCTTGCCGGAACCGGGTGGACCCATCAGCACGAGGATCGTCATCGGTCCTCCGAGGTTTCACGCGAGGGTCTCCTCCGCCCGCTGGGACCCCAGGTTAGCCGTCAGCCGCGAATCGGCCCAGATCGAGGCCGGGGCGAGATACGGGCGGATCAAGGCGGTGAGGTCAGGATCCCCCTGCCCGTCGAGCTCCGCGGTGATGATCCGGCGGGCTGCTCCGGCCAGGAGATCAGCTACTTGAATGCGGGGATCCGTGCGCGAGTCGACCCGCCGTACCGTGAGCGGCCGGCAGTCGTGCGAGAGCAGGAGTTGGTTGATCTGGGCAAGGCGATGCCCGGTCAAGGCGCTCTGCTCGTCGTGGTCGATCACCACAGATCGGCCGGTCGCGCCCCAATGCAGGGCGGCGTCGATGATCGCGGGGATCAGTGGCTCCAGCGGTGGCGGCAGCACCCGGTCGTCCCGGAATCTGGCCGGCAGCGAGTCCACCCGGCCGCGAGCCTGGCTCAGGCGACGGATCACCTCGCCAGGCACACCAGGCGACTGCAGTACGTCGACCTCGTGGAAGAACCTGTCCACCAGGATGTCGAACTGCTTTCGCCGCTTGGCTCGTAGTACGGCGATGAGGGTCTGAAGCAGGCCATGCCACTGATCCAGGCCGAACGCGGCGGGGGCCTGACGGTGAAGCATCAGGGCAGTCGCGCCGCTCTGTGGATCCTGGTCGAGGCTCGTCATCGACGCGTAACCGGCTTCCCCGAGGAACAGCTCCACAAGCCTGTTCGCCATGAAGAGAGGCTTGTCGGTGAGATGCACGTGCGCCTTGCCATAGAGCGGACCGGTTGCCCCCAGCAACCAGTCGAGCAGGGGCCGCTGCTTAGGTCTGAGTAACTGGTTGGACTTGTACTCACCGACCGAGTACGGCGAGCCGGCGCGAGCGGCATCCACGCAGTACTGGGCCACCTCCGGACTCAACTGGTGGGTGGCATGGGTGAATACCTCAGTGGTCGGATCGATCAGGTTCGAACCGGAGAACCCGGACTCGTCTCCCGCGACCTCGATGATGCGTGCTTGCACGTCTACTCCCTGACAGGCTGCCGATACGCGACGCCCCGACGAAGGCAGGGCGGCAAAGCCGGAGCACCAACCCCGGCTCTCAAGCGCTGATCACCCGGGGACCAAGCCCCGGGCTTCAGTACGCGGCAGCCAAACCAGCAGACATACCCCCATCCTCGCCGAAGCGCCGAGGCGACGCCACAGGTTTGGCCAGGCAGGGCAGAGCCCCGGGACCCGGTTGAGGTGCGGGCGGGTCCCGGGGCTTTGGGGGCGGTTAGGGGGTGGGGAGGTTTCGGGCTGTGGCGGACTGGGGGGTTGCGCCTCCGGCGATGGTGAAGCTGGAGCCTGGTTCGATGAGGATGTTGCCCTGGGCGGAGTTGGTGATGGTGGTGTTGGTGAGAGTGGCGTTACCGCGCGCTCCGCCCATCGCGAGGATCCCGGAGCCGTTGTTCGACTTGTCGATCTTCACGTTCGTGATCGCGACGTTCGGCATCAGGCCGCCGCCGGTCTTGAACTGGATGCCGTCATAGGTGGAATCCATGATGTCGGTGTCGCGGATGGTGACACCCGGGATCGGCAGGTTCTGCGGGAACAAGGTGATCGCACCGAACTCCTGGTCCTCGTTCCAGAAGGCCCCGCCGGTGCGGTAGAGCCCGTTGTTGGCGATCAGCGTCGTCCCGGAGAACGGCAGCGGGTCGTGATCGGTCGCCAGCATGATGCCCGGATAGTTCATCGTGTCGTAGATCAGGTTGTTCTCGATCTTGTTGTCGTAGCCGCCGTAGACCGCGATGCCGTTGGCCCGCCACGGCAGCTGGACCGTGTTGTTGGTGAAGGAGTTGGTGTGGGCGACGTCCACGGCCTGGTCCTTCACGTACTTGTTCGCCCAGACCGCCAGCGAGTCGTCGCCGGTGGTACGGAAGGACGAGTTGAACACCTTCGAGTTCCTGGTGCCGTTGGTGAAGTTGATGCCGTCGGCATAGGTGTCGCGGATCCGCATCCCGCTGAACTCGAGCCCGTCGGCCGGACCCCACAGCTCCTGGATGTTGTCGTAGTCGCGCCCGACCCAGACCCCGACGTTCGCGTGCTCGATCCACACGTTGGTGATCTTGGTGCCGGTACCGAACCGCCCGTTCAGGCCGACGCCACCCTCGGCGTTGCCGTCACCGCCGCGGATCCGGCCGGACCCGAAGATCGCGATGTCCGAGATCTGCGTGTTCTTGTCGATGTCGAAGCCGAAGTTGCCTTCGTGCGGGTGGTTGATGCCGCCCGCGTTCTGCGGCTCGATGGTCGAGTACAGCTGCGAGTGCCACATGCCCGCACCGCGGATGGTGACGTTGCTGATACCCACCTGGTTGTACTGACCCCGGTTCAGCGGGTCGTCGGTGAGGATCTTCTTCTCCTGGCGCCACTGCCCCGCCGGGATCCAGACGCAGCTGATCACGCCGTTCTGGTCGTCCGTCACGGCCCGCTGGATCGCGTCCGCGTCGTCGATCCCGTCGCCCGCGATCGCGCCGTACTGCGTGATGCTGGTGCAGCCCGCCGGCTGGCTCGACGGTGCAGCCACCTGCTCGAGGTCGATCGTGTCGATGATGTAGAACGACGCGGTATCACCCGAATCGCGCTGCAGCTTGAACTTCGTACCGGGCGGGTACGACGAGCTCAGCAGCGCATGTGATTCGTCGAACAGCCGGCGCGCGTCACCACCGGGAGTGTTCGTCAGGGCCTCGGGTCCGTCGACGTTCCCGTACAGCCAGCTGTAGTGCGATGACAGGTTCAGCTTCTGCGCGAAGGTCCCGTTGACGTAGAGGCTGATGGTGGCGTCGATGCCCTGGCCGTTCGCCGAGTCGGGGATCGAGTTGCGCACCACGATCGAGTTCGTCTGGTTGGTCGAGGTGAACTCCACGAACTGGCCCGTGCTGTTCAGCCGCACCGACTGCCGCCCGGAGGACTCCGTCGCGAAGTTGGTGTGCCCGAAGGTGCGCAGCGGGTCGGTCTGCAGCAGCGTGCCCTGGTAGCTCGCTGCCTCGGCCTCGTAGGAGACGTACGGGACAGCCGCGCCCCGGCCGACCACGATCGACTGGGACAGCGTGTTGTTGGTTTCGTTGGTCTCGGCAACCACATTGGTCGCATCGGCGGTAGCCGTGATGGTGGCGCCGCCGGTGGTCGCGGTCCAGGTACCGTTGACCGCCACGGTGACGGTCGCACCCGCCGCGATCGAGGCGGTGTTCGTGTTCAAGGTGGTGCCGCCGACGGCCAGGCGAGTGACGCTGGTCGCCCCCGATGCCGCAGTACCGCGGTTGTTGACGGTGACCGTGAAGCTGACCTGCGCGCCGACCGCCGGGCTCGCCGGGTTGGTTGTTACCCCGGTGACCTGCAGGTCAGGTCCCGGAGCCTGCGCAATCACCAGTTGCGATGCTGCCGTGAAGCTGTTGTTCGTGTCGCTCTGCTCGACGATCGTGTTGGTTGGATCGACGACCGCCGCGACGGAGTAGCTGCCCTGCGGCCGCGGTCCCGCGTTGTAGGACACTGTGGCCGAGGCGCCTGCGGCGAGTGCACCGACCGGAGCGCTGCCCACGACTGTGCCGCCGAGGTTGAAGTTGACGGTCGTCGCGCCGGCGGCCGCTGTGCCGATGTTCTGCACGGTTGCCGAGAGCGTGACGGCGCTGGTCTCGTTCGGGGAGGCAGGCGTCCAACTCACCGAGTTGACCACCAGGTCCGGGTTGGGTGCCGGCGTGCCGATCACCTGCAGTTCGGCGACCTGTCCACCCGGGGCGCCGGTGTTGCTGAAGACCTGCAGCCGTACGTCGGCAACGCTGCCGGTGACCGGGATCTCCACCGAGTTCTGGTTCGTCGCCGGGTTGAAGATGTAGTTCGCGCGGGCCGACAGGGAGGTGAAGGTCGTCGAGCCCTGATCGCGCCCGAGCACCTCGATGCTCTGCGTCCGGGTGCCCCACGCGGAGTCCGGGTTGAGCTTGACCACGACCGTGTTGACCTCGGCGTTGGAGCCGAGCTTCACGGTCAGCGTGGACGGGAAGCCGTTGGACTCCCAGTAGGTACCGATGTTGCCGTCGTTCGCGTTCGCCGCGACGAAGTTGAACACCGACGAGGATGCCTCCATCGGCTTGCCGGCGGCCAGGTTGGTGCCACCCGCCTGCCCGCTGCGGAGGACCCGGTTGCTGTCGGCGGATTGGTTGCCTACGGCATCACGGGCGCGGACGTAGTACTCCAGGTTCGCTGAGGCGGGCTGGTTGTCCGTGAACGTGAGGACGTTGCCGGCGACCGTCGTCACGGCCGCGTTGTTGCGGTAGACGGTGTAGCCGGTGACGCCGACATTGTCGGTCGACGCGGTCCAGTTCAGCCTGATCTGTCCCGTGGCGGGCTGGGTCAGGGTGAGGTTGCCGGGCGCGGTGGGGGCTTGCGTGTCGCCACCGGTGGTCGGACCCCAGACCTCGAACTCCGAGAGCTGACCGGCCGGCCACCCCGTGTTGGCGGTGATGTTCAGCCGGACGTAGCGGGTGGTGGTCGCCGGGAACGAGATCGTCACCGTGTTGGCGCTGCCGGGGGCGAAGTTGTACACCGCCGAGGCGACGATGTCGGAGTACGAGGTGCCGTTCGTACTGCCCTGGACGGCCAGGGTCTGCGACCGCGCGCCCCAGGAGGCGGGCAGTTTCAGCACCACGCGGTTCACGCTGGCGGCGGCACCGAGATCGGCCCGGAGCCACTGCGGGAAGGCATTGTTGTTGCTTTCCCAGTACGAGTTCTGGTTGCCGTCACCGCTGTTCCCGGCCGGGTACTCCGGCAGTGAACTGCTGGCGGACAACGTCTTGGGCAGGGCGGCATCGGCCGCGGAGGCGGGGGCCGGCGCGACGCCGACCAGGATCAGGGCGGCCGCGAGCAGGCCGCTGATCAGCCGCCATCGGGGCTGGATCCGTTTCATGGGTGTCCTCAGTTTCGGGCGGGAGACGAGGGGGCAGGTTCTTGCGCAGTTGTTGCTTACTTCTTGCAGAACGGTAGCCAAAGCTTGCAGGCTGGTTATCTGTTCGTCAACGGCTCGTCACACTTCGAAAACATCACCGTGCAGTCCCCGGCCCCGGACATGACAGAACCCGGCCTGCCTGGGAGAGGCAGACCGGGCTCGGTGAGTCAGGAGTTGTGGATCAGGGCTTGCGGGCGAGGCCGGCGAGCAGAAGGCGGCTCGCGCCGTTCGGGGTGGCGAGGTGCTCTCCTGGCGGCCACCACTCGTTCAGGCCGACCAGGCCGGGCTCGAGGATCTCCAGGCCGTCGAACAGGCCGGCGATCTCCTCGCCGGTGCGGAAGTAGAGGTCGTCGAACGCGACCTTCAGCTTGTCCTCCACCGCCGAGGAGAACTCCGCGAGGCGGCTACCGTCGCGCGGGTTGCTCGGGTGTGAGATCGCGAGATAGGAACCGGACGGCAGTGCCGCCATGTAGGCGCCGATGAACTCGCGGGCATGCTCCGTGTCGGGCACGTGGTTCAGCACCATGCCCAGCATCAGGCCGACCGGGCGGTTCAGATCCAGCGCGTTCGTGACGACCGGGTCGGCGAGAACGGCCGCGGGATCGGTCAGGTCGCCGGCGGCGAAGTACGTCTGCTTCTCGTCGACCAGCAGGGCCTCGCCGTGCGCGATCGCGGTCGGATCGTTGTCGACGTACACCACGGTCGCGCCCGGATCCGCCCGCTGCGCGACCTCGTGGGTGTTCTCCGCGGTCGGCAGCCCGGCACCGAGGTCGAGGAACTGGTTGATCCCGCCCTCGCGGACCATCCGGTCGACCGCCTTGGCCAGCCAGCGACGATTCTCCTTCGCCAACTCGGGGACTTCCGGGGCGATCTTGAGCACCTGCTGGAGGAGCTGCCGGTCGGGCTCGAAGTTGTTCTTGCCGCCGAGCAGCAGGTCGTAGAGACGGGCCACGTTCGGCCGGTTGGTGTCTAGTTCGGGCACGAAGGGCCGCTGCTCGCCGTCAGGCATCGCCTCGCCCCACCTCGCTCCGTGTTCGCTGAGTCACTATCCGAAAAGACCGATTGTCGCGAATCTACCGCAGCCACCACAACAGCTCGAAACCACCTCTCCACCCATCGTGCAACCGGGCCCGGCGCGGCCCGCGCCGACCGCCCGGCGGAACCCTCGGGCAACCCGGTTCCGGCGGGCGGGAGATCGGTACACAGTTGACCGGCAAGCGCTTGCCAAGCCAGCTGATCCACCACAGACTGAGCGCGACCCCGGACACCGCCCCCATGATCCCGGAGGACACCATGCACCGTCGTACCTTCCTGACCTCGACCGCTGCGCTGACGATGGCCGGCCTGACCGTTCCCGCCGCGGCAGTACAGAGCAGACCACCGACCACCACCGGGCCTCGCGCCACTCGGGCCACCACGCTCGACCAACTCAGGCAGGAAATCGCTGCCGCCGGGCCCGGTGCCCGGATCGTGCTCGCCAACGGGACGTACGACGTACCGGCCGACCGGCCGCTCGCGTTCCAGGGCAAGCACGGGACCGCGGCCGCTCCGATCACCGTGCTGGCCGAGACGCGGAACCAGGTGATCCTGACCGGCCAGCGCGGTTTCACCTTCGCCGACTCGTCGGACGTGACGATCAACGGATTCGTGTTCCGGCAGCGGAGCACGCTCGACCTGCCGACCAGTTGCAGCGGGATCCGGCTCACCCGCAACGACTTCCAGTTCACCGATTCGTCGGGCCTCAACTGGGTGCTGGTCCGCGCGGACAACACGAAGCTCGACCGGAACCACTTCCACGGCAAGTCGACCCTGGGCGTCTTCCTCGGCATCGAAGGCCCTGGCTCGGCCGGCATGGCCCGCGGGGTTCTGGTGCAGCGGAACTACTTCTCCGACCACACCTTCACCGGCGACAACGGCGGCGAGCCGATCCGGCTCGGCCTGAGCGGACGGTCGCTGAGCGACGCGGGCGCGCTGATCGAGCTGAACCTGTTCGAGCGGGCCAACGGCGACCCCGAGGCGATCTCGGTGAAGTCGGGCAGCAACACGATCCGGGACAACACGATCCGCAACAGTCTCGGCGGCATCGTGCTGCGGCACGGCAACAAGTCCCGGGTCGAAGGCAACTTCATCCTTGCCGGTAGCAACGGCATCAGGATCTATGGCAACGACCACCTGATCGTGAACAACTACGTCGAGAACGTCAGCGGCTCCGGCATCGTGCTGGGCAGCGGCTCGGTCCGCGACCACCTCGCGTCGGACAGCCCCGAGAGCCGTCGCGGGAACGACGCACCTGACCGCGTGACGATCGCTCTCAACACCGTGCTCTCCTCCGGTACTGCGATCGCCGGTGAAAGCGTCCGGACCCTGCCACCCCTCGGCTGCACGATCTCCGACAACCTCCTGGTCGGCGACTCGGGCAAGACCCTCGTGTCGATGCCGTACCAACAGGGCATCGCCTGGTCCGGCAACATCCTCTGGGGGCAGGCGTCGAACGGGAACATCTCAGGCGGGTTCAGCCGCAAGGACCCATTGCTGACGACGGGCGGCGTACGGCGGCTCACCTCCGGCAGCCCGGCGATCAACGCCGCGAGCAAGACCTATCCGACCGTCACCCGCGACGTCGACGGCAACTCCCGGTCGGGCCGGGCAGACGTCGGCGCCGACGAGTACAGCACCGCCGCCCCGACCAACCGCCCACTCACCGCGACGGACGTCGGCCCCTCAGCACCCTGACGATGAGTTCTCCGCCGCCCGCTCGTCTCAACGGAGGCAACCGAGACAATCGAGCAGGAGGAACTATGGCCAAGGTGTTGTACTCAGTCACCATGTCGCTGGACGGGTTCATCGCGGGTGCGGGTGGCGACATGTCCTGGGCGGCGGAGTTCTTCGGGCCCAACCCCGAAGTCACGGAGCTGATCCCGCGGATCGGCTCGCTGCTGGTCGGCAGGCGCACGTTCGACGGCGACGATCCGAACAAGGGACGGGAGGGCGAGGGCAAGGCGTTCGGTGGCGGGTGGGACGGGCCGCAGTACGTCGTCACGCACCGAGTGCCCGACCAGACCATCCCCGGCGTCACCTTCGTCGATGATTTCGCGAAGGCGCTGCAGCAGGCGAAGGAGGCGGCGGGCGACAAGTACGTGAACGTCCTCGGTGCCGACATCGCGAGACAGTGCCTCGAGGCCGGCGAACTCGACGAGGTCCTCACCTGCATCGCCCCGGTGATGCTCGGCGACGGCGTGCGCCTCTTCGACCACCCTGGCGGCACCAAGGTCAAGCTCGACCGCCTCAGCAACACCGGGGTGCCAATGGCAACAAACCTCTGGTACGCCGTGAAATCCGCCTGACAGCCGGGGATCCGGGCGACTAGCCTCGCCGGATGGACGATCGCAGGCAGATGGATCGCAACCAGCACGCCTGCGTTCGGGGACGTGAGCAGCAAGAAGTTGCTGCACCTGCTGTGCCACTTCGGGATGGACACCCTGTCGTGGGCACGGCTCGGCGCGGAGGTCACTGGGACCGACTTCTCGGCTGAGGCGATCGCAGCAGCGACGGCCTTGGCCGAGGAGCTCGCCCTACCGGCCCGTTTCGTCCAAGCCAACGTGTACGACCTGCCCGCCGTGCTCGAAGATTCCTTCGACCTAGCCAGGAAGCCCCCACTCACCACCAGATCACCTGGCCGTGGACAGTCAGCGGCCTGGTGAACGCCCTGGCAGACGCCGGCCTCCGCATCGACCACCTGGCCGAACTCCCCGTAGACCTCCCCAACGCCACCCCGCCATGACGCTGTCCCCCGACGGCTTCTACCACCTCCCCGGCGACCCCATCCCCCTCCTCCTCACCTGCACCGCCACGAAGCCGGTGTGAGGTGACTGATACTGGGCGGGTGTTCTTGTCTACGGAGCGGTTGGTGGTGCGGCGGTTTCGGGTGGGGGATGCGGAGGCGTTCTCGGGGTATCGGTCGGTGCCTGAGGTTGCGCAGTGGCAGTCGTGGGAGGCGCCGTACTCGATGGAGGAGGCGGTGAAGGCAGTGGAGGCTTTTGCTGCCGGCGATCCGTTGGTGCCGGGGTGGTTCCAGTACGCGGTCGATCGGGATGGCGTGCTGATCGGCGACATCGGGGTGAACCTGCACGAGAACCTGATGCAGGCGGAGATCGGGTACACCTTCGCTCCGGAGTACCAGGGGCAGGGTTACGCGACCGAGGCCGTCCGCGGGCTGCTCGGGCTGCTCTTCGTAGAGCGGAAGCTGCACCGGGTGTCGGCCGAGTGCGATGCTCGGAACGTGAGCTCGGCCCGACTGCTGGAGCGCCTCGGCTTCAGGCTGGAAGGCCTGCGGCTCTCCAACACCTGGTTCAAGGGCGAGTGGACGGACGACCAGCTCTTCGGCCTGCTCGCCAGCGACTGGCCGACCTAGGAGCTGGTCCCGCGCACGGCCCAGGCTCGCGCGGTCAGCTCGATCGATCCGTCCGCCGCCGCGGGAACCCTTTCCTGCAAGGCTTTTCGCAATGCCTCCCGAGTCGTCTCGTCCAGACCTCGCAGGTACGCCGGCCCGACTCCCGCCCCACCGAGGAACGGTGACCAGTAGTCATCGAAGGACGGAAACACAGTCGGTACGACGATGCCGCGGCTCGTGACCCCGCCGAACCCGGCCTCGGCGAACATCTCCTCCAACGCATCCGGACGGCAGAAAGCGAACCTCTCCCCCTCATGATGCTCAGCAGCGGCCGGGTCCAGTTCCACCAGCGCGTCCCAGAAGTACTTCATCAGCTGCATGCCGTCCGCGTAGTCCCAGACATAGGCGGCCACGGTTCCACCGAGCTCGCCCATCCGGCGCAGCGCCGACACCCGATCGGGCAGGAAGTTGAGCACCAGCCCGGAGACGACCAGATCAAAGGACCCGGACGGGAGCTGCGCGGCATCGCCTACTTCGAAGGTGACCGCGTCGTTCTGCACGGTCCGGCGGGCGTAGTCCACAAAGGCCTCCGAGCGATCCACCCCGACCACCTTGGCAGGCGCCGCGGTGTCCAGGATCGTGCTGCTCAGCGCCCCGGTCCCGGACCCGACATCGAGCCACCGCAGTCCCGGCGGCTGGTCCAGCCAGTCCACGAACTCCTTCGCGACCAGCCGGCTCCAGCGACCGACGTACGGCTCGTAGCGTTCCCCGCTCGACCACTCGTCCATGCCGCAGAGTACGACAGGATCGCCTGCCTGGGCATCGTTCTCAGGCGACGTTGGCGGCGAGGGTGACGCCGGTGAGACTCTCGGCAACGGACCAGAGCCGGGCGTTGGCCTGGGCGTCGAGGGCGCGGCGAGGAGCCTTCGCGAGCTTGGTCGGGCCGACGAGACCGAGTGCTCCCGACGGGCCGTAGTACGCGCCGGCGACGGCGTCAGGGCTGGTCGCTGCGAACAGCAACGGTTCGGTGCCCTGCTCCACGTCCTGCTTGGGCAACGGGTTGAACCTGGTGACGAGTCCATGCCAGGCAGGCAGCCTGTCGCGCCCGAGACTGATACCGGCCGTCTGCAGATTGGTCCGGGTGTAGCCGGGGTGGGCCGCAGTACTCAGCAGCGCCCAGCCACGCTCGGCACTGATCGCCGCGAGTTGCTTGGTCAGCATCAGGTCCGCCAACTTCGACTGCGCGTACGCCGCGGTCGTGCGGTACCGGTGCTGCTCCCACTGCAGGTCGTCGAACTGGATCTTGCCGAAGTTCGCCGTCCCGCTGCTCATCGTCGCCACCCGTGGCGCCGGGGCGTCGAGCAACAACGGCAGCAGCCGCAGGGTGAGCGCGAACGGGCCGAGGAAGTTGCTGCCGAACTGCAGCTCGAAGCCGTCTTTGGTCGTCATCCGGCTCGGCGGGGTCATCACCCCGGCGTTGTTCACGAGCAGGTCGAGCGGCCGGCCGTCGGCGCGCATCCCGGCGGCGAACTCCGTAACGGAGGCCAGGTCCGCGAGATCGACCCGGCGTACTTCGAGTTTGGCGTTCGGGTACTCCGCCAGGATCTCCTCGCGCGCGGCCTGTCCCTTCGCCACCGTGCGAACAGCCATCACGACCTGGGCACCAGCGGCCGCGAGGCGCTTGGTCGCCTCCTTGCCGGTGCCACTGTTCGCACCGGTGACGACGACGTACTTGCCGGACTGATCGGGAACGACGTACATGCTGGTCTCCTCAATAAAAGACTGCCGGTCTGTTATGAGAAGACGTTAACAGACCGGTGGTCTGATGACAACAGACCGGCGGTCTGTAGGATGTGACCATGACGACGTTCCAGCGGGCCCGGAGCGAGGAGCAGCGGGCCCAGCGGCGACAGGCGATCCTCGACACGGCCGGCGCGATGCTGACCGAGCTGCCGGTCGCTCAGCTCAGCCTGAACGAGCTGAGCCGTCGTGTCGGGCTGGCGAAGTCGAACGTGCTGAACTACTTCGAATCCCGTGAAGCCGTCCTGCTCGAGCTGCTGATCTCGGAGCTGGAGACCTGGACCGCGGAGCTCGGCGGGGCCGTGGACGCCCGCGTGGATCCGGCCGCTCCACTGCCCGAGCGCGCCGGTCAGCTAACGGACACGGTGATCGCCACCTTGTTGGCGCGACCGATGCTGTGCACGTTGATCAGCGCACAGGCGGCCGTGCTCGAGCACAACATCTCCACCGAGGCGGCCCTCGCGTTCAAGCGCGGCGCGGCCGCCAGCTACGGCGACATGATCCGGGCGGTCCTGACCGGCCTGCCCGAGCTCGGCGAGGACGGCGCGGGCCGTTTCATCGCCACGGCCGGCCTGCTCGCCGGCGCGCTCTGGACCCACGCGCATCCGGCCGACGCGATCCTGGCCGCCTACGACACCGATCCGTCCCTGGCGCCGCTGCGGATCGAGTTCGGGCCGGCCCTCCGCGACGCCCTCGACGCCCAGCTCCGCGGCCTGCTCACGCCCTGGCCGACCTGAGCAGCACGAAACCGGCCCGGCGGCATGCTGCCACCGAGCCGGGCATTCGTTCGTACTACGGCGCGAAAACCGCCGCGTGATCCGCGAAGACCCGAAAGCGGCGATCAGGCCCTCCTCGTCGACCTGCCAGATGGCCACCCCCGGGACGGTCACCTCTTGGCCGTCGAGGCGCAGGTAGGTGACTTCGGTCTCGGCGATGGTGTCCGCCTCGACCGTCCACTCCTTCCGCAAGTGATGACGAATCCCCCGCAGTTGGCTGAAGAACGCTTCGTTGCCCGCCACAATCGCTTCGCGACCTTCGAGCGGTTCGCTGTTCCCATCACGAACCGCGCATCCGGTGAGAACAGCTCACCGGCTCCCTCCAGGTCCTGCGCATCGATCAGGCGGAACAAACTCAGTGCATCAGTCATCTCGGGTCCCCCGGTTCGCATCGTCGACACCGGCAAGTTCTCCGCCGGTACTCCGGACGCTATCGGCGCCCGCCACGCGCCGCCTATCCCAGTTTTGTGGGGTGTCTCGCCCGCCCACGCGCCGGCTGCGAGCGGGCAGCGGTAGGCGCCCATCGGTTACGGGGCGAAGACCGGGGTCTGGTCGACGAAGACGCGGTAGTCGACGATCAGCCCGTCCGCCCCGACCCGCCAGATCGAGACGGCAGGAACAGTGACCTCCTTGCCGTCTCGGCGCAGATAGATCACGTTCGTCTCCGCGATGGTCTCGGCGCCGACGGTCCATTCGCGCAGCAGTTCGTGCCGGATGCCCTGGTGCGGGACAAGCGAGATCGCCGCTCGGCTGTTCGTCTCACCGCACACGGT
>NZ_DASRXP010000060.1:0-3713 GCF_035687465.1 Kribbella sp. | reverse complement strand
CCCAGCGGTTCAGACCGGCACCCCGATCGCCGCATCGAGGGCGATGGTGATCATCTCGGAGAAGGTGGTCTGCCGCTCCTCGGCCGTCGTCTCCTCCTTGGTGATCAGGTGGTCCGACACAGTCATGATGCCGAGCGCGCGCCGGCCGAACTTGGCGGCCAGCGTGTACAGCGCGGAGGCCTCCATCTCGATCCCCAGTACGCCGTACTCCGCGGTCCGCGAGACCAGGTCCGCCCGGTCGTTGTAGAACAGGTCGCCGGAGAACACCTGGCCGACGTGCACGTTCAGGCCGGCAGCCTCGGCGCCGTCCACGGCCGCGCGGAGCAACTGGTAGTCCGCGGTCGGCGCGTAGTCGATGCCGTGGAAGCGCAGCCGGTTCATCTGCGAGTCGGTGCTCGCCGACATCGCCACGATCACGTCCCGGAGCTTCACCTTCTCCGTCAGCGCACCGCAGGTCCCGACCCGGATCAGCGTCTGTACGTCGTACTCGGCGAACAGTTCGTTCGCGTAGATCGAGGCGGACGCCTGCCCCATCCCGGAGCCCTGCACGGAGACCCGCTCACCCTTGTAGGTGCCGGTGAACCCGAACATGTTCCGGACCTCGTTGTAGAGGATGACGTCGGACAGGTAGGTCTCGGCGATCCACTTGGCCCTCAGCGGGTCCCCGGGGAACAGCACACGCGGCGCGATCTGCCCCTTCTCGGCGGCGATGTGAATACTCATGGACGGGATCCTCCCACGGGCGGTGGGCGAGATACGTTGAGGACGTGGCCTACTCCATTACTCCTGGTTCCTTGTCGCTGTCCCGTTCCGTGTTGGACCGTGCTGCTGATCGACGGCGCGACGTGGAGTGGCTGGAGAAGGCCTGGGCTGCCGATGACACGCAGGTGGCGTTGGCGGTCGGCGACAGGCTGGCAGTAGAGAGCGACCGTACGTCGCTACGCCTGGTGCCGCCTGCTGCTGCGCCTGACGGTGTGCGGATCTTCCTGGGAATCGACCGAGTCGCCGGAGCCGGGCAGACCGCTGACGGGCGGGCCGTGTTCGCAGTACTGGTCGATGCCGAGGCGGATGAGTCGTACGCCGGACTGCGGGAGCTCGGCAGCGTCCTGAACGACCGGGAGGCCGGGATCGCGGTCAACGTGGTCGGACTGGCCAACTGGCACGCAGTACACACGCACTGTGCCAACTGCGGAGCACACACCGAGGTGGTCGAGGCCGGGCACGTACGACACTGCCCGTCCTGCGGGCTCAACCACTTCCCGCGGAGCGACCCGGCCATCATCGTGCTCGTCACCGACGACCAGGACCGCGCCCTGCTCGGCCGCAACGAGGCCTGGCCAGAGGGACGCTATTCAACCCTCGCCGGCTTCGTAGAGCCTGGGGAGTCACTGGAGGCCGCAGTACGCCGCGAGGTGTTCGAGGAGACGGGTGTAGTGATCGGCGACGACATCCAGTACGCCGGCAGCCAACCCTGGCCGCTGCCTTCGAGCCTGATGCTCGGCTTCTACGCCACCGCCACCGGGTACGACATCAACGTCGACCAGGACGAGATCGCCGAGGCCAAGTGGTTCAGCCGCGACGACCTGCGTGCTCTGGTCGAGGACGGTTCGATGGCCCTACCCGGCAACATCTCCATCTCCCGCCGCCTGATCGAAGGCTGGTACGGCCAGGAACTGACCGGCAGCTGGTAGCTCAGGCGACGAGCTTCTCGGCGACCTGCGCGAGGCTCGGGTTCGTCATCGCGGTGCCGTCGGCGAACACCAGCGTCGGCACCGTCTGGTTGCCGTTGTTGACCTTCTCGACGATCTTGGCCGCCTCGGGCACCTGCTCGATGTCGACCTCGGCGAACTCGATACCGGCCCGGTTCAGCTGGCCCTTGAGCCGATGGCAGTAACCGCACCAGGGTGTCGAGTACATCGTGAATGCCGCCATCTTGGCTCGCTCCGTCTCTGTTCAGGATGGGCTGCGGATTCTGTCCGCCAGCCCGTCTAGGGTGACTCCCGAAGCATCCGAACAACGTTGGTGAGGGCACTGTTCCCGTATGTCTCAACCCGTGAGCGATCTCACACAGGCCGTCGACGGCCGGTCCGCGGACGCACTGCTCGAGGCCCTCGATCCCGAGCAGCGAGCCGTTGCGACCGCCTTGCACGGTCCTGTCGTGGTGATGGCCGGCGCGGGCACCGGGAAGACCCGCGCGATCACCCACCGGATCGCCTATGGCGTGCGCACCGGCACGTTCGACCCGGTCCGGGTGCTCGCGGTGACGTTCACCCAGCGGGCGGCGGGGGAGATGCGCGGGCGGCTCGCCCAGCTCGGGGTCCAGGGCGTGCAGGCGAGGACGTTCCACTCCGCAGCGCTGCGGCAGGCGAGGTTCTTCTGGCCGAAGGTGTACGGCTCGGAGTTGCCGCCGATCATCGACCGGAAGTTCCCGTTGCTGACCGAGGCGGCGTCGCGCTGCCGGGTGCGGGTGGACACGCCGGCGTTGCGGGACCTGGCCGGTGAGGTCGAGTGGGCGAAGGTGAGCAACGTCCGCCCGGACGACTACGCCCGAGTCGCCCCGAAGTCGGCACGAGCCCTCGCCGCCTTCGACCCTGCCACGATCGGCCGGATCTTCGCGGCGTACGAGGATGTGAAGCTCGAGCGCGGCCGGATCGACCTGGAGGACGTGCTGCTCTGTGCGGTCGCGCTGCTCGCGGAGGACGAGCGGGTCGCGGCCGAGATCCGCCGGCAGTACAGGACCTTCGTGGTCGACGAGTACCAGGACGTCAGCCCGCTGCAGCAGAGCTTGCTCGACCTCTGGCTGGGCGGCCGCGAGGACGTCTGCGTGGTCGGCGATCCGGCACAGACCATCTATTCCTGGGCGGGCGCCGACCCGGCGAACCTGGTCCGCTTCGCGTCGAAGCATCCCTCGGCCGCGGTGATCAAGCTGATCCGGGACTACCGGTCCACGCCGCAGATCGTGGAGGTGGCCAACAAGATCCTCGACGCGTCCGGCCCCTCCGGGCTGCCCGGCCGGGTCACCTTGCGCTCGCAGCGCGACGCCGGCCCGGTGCCGACCTATCGCGAGTACTCCGACGAGGTCGCCGAGGCAGACGCGGTCGCCCGGGCCGTCGCCCGACTCAAAGACTCCGGTACTGCGCTGCGCGACATCGCGGTGTTGTTCCGTATCAACGCCCAGTCAGAGAACTTCGAGCAAGCTCTCGCCGAGCGGCGGATCCCGGCCGTCCTCAAGGGGGCCGAGCGGTTCTTCGAGCGCGCGGAGATCCGGCAGGCCGCAGTACTGCTGCGTGGTCAGGCGAAGGCGGGGGATACCTCGGACAATCTCGTGGACACCGTGCGCGGCGTGCTCGCCGGGGCGGGGTGGACCGCGGACCCGCCGGCCGGCACCGGGGCGGTGCGGGACCGGTGGGAGTCGCTGAGCGCACTCGTCACGATGACCTCGGACTTCGCGGTCGCGCACCCGGAGGCGGGGATCGTCGACCTGATGGCCGAGCTCGACCGGCGGGCCTCGATCCAGCACGCGCCGCTGGCCGAGGGGGTCACGCTGGCGACGCTGCACGCCGCGAAGGGCCTCGAATGGGGCTGTGTGTTCATCGTGGGCGCGCACGAGGGGACCCTGCCGATCAGCTATGCCCAGACGCCGGCCCGGTGCCGACCTATCGCGAGTACTCCGACGAGGTCGCCGAGGCAGACGCGGTCGCCCGGGCCGTCGC